>CAYWOT010000041.1:0-2373 GCA_964459975.1 uncultured bacterium | reverse complement strand
GTTTCCCACCCTCGAGCTGCGCCGCCGGCTGGTCCGCGAAATCCGCGCCCACCGGCCGGAAGTCATCGTGTGCGGCGACCCGCAGTCCCTGTTCTTCGACGACCGTTACATCAACCATCCCGACCACCGGGCGGCGGCGGCCGCCGCCCTGGACGCGGCGTTCCCCTGCGCCGAGATGGAGCTTCTGTGGCCCGAGGAGGGAAAGGCGCACCGGCCGCTCGCGGTCTACGTCTGCGCGACCCTCGCCCCCGACACCTGGATCGACATCACCGGCACGATCGAGACCAAGATCGAGGCGCTCCGCGCGTACGGGAGCCAGCTCGGAGACTGGGACCCGTCGGAACGGATCAAGGAACGGGCGCGCGGGCATGCGCAAGACACGGAAGGAAAGGCCAGCCGCCCGCAGTATACCGAGGCGTTTCGCGTCATGCGGATCCACCAGGAAGAGGAGTAGGAAGAGCCGAGCCGCCGCGATTCCCCTGTTCGACGGCCGGAGGCCGAAAGACGGGATCCGCTACCGGTTCGAGCGGTTGGTGATGGGCATGCGGCGGTCCTTCCCCAGCGCGCGGGGAGTGATCTTGACGCCGGGCGGGGCCTGGCGCCGCTTGTACTCGCTGCGGTCGACGAGCGACACGACGCGGCGAACCTCCTCCTCGGGATACCCGGCCGCGACCATCTCGGGGACGCTCCGGTCCTTTTCCACGTACATCCGCAGGATCGGGTCGAGCACGTCGTACTCCGGCAGCGAGTCCGAGTCCTTCTGGTCGTGGGCCAGCTCCGCCGAGGGCGGCCGGGTAAACACCCGCTCCGGGATGACGGCGCGGCCCCGCCGGCGGTTGTAGTAGCGGGCCAGACGGTAGACGCTCGTCTTGTACAGGTCCTTGATCACCGCGAACCCCCCGGCCATGTCGCCGTACAGCGTCGCGTAGCCGACGCTCATCTCGCTCTTGTTTCCCGTGGTAAGCACGAGGTCCCCGAACTTGTTCGACAGCGCCATGAGGATCGTGCCGCGGACGCGGGCCTGGACGTTCTCCTCCGTCGCATCGGCGCTGCGGCCCCGGAACGGTTCCTCGAGTCCGGCAAGGAAACCCCGGAAGATCCTTTCGATCGGGACGTCGATGCACCGAATCGCGAGGTTTGCCGCCAGAGCGTGGGCGTCCTCGACGCTCATCCTCGCGGTGAACGGCGACGGCATCGTCACTCCCAGCACCCGCTCCGGACCCACGGCCTCCACGGCGAGCGCGGCGACGAGCGACGAGTCGATCCCCCCGGACAGGCCGACGATGGCACCGGGAAACCGGTTCTTTTCGAGGTAGTCCCGCGTTCCCAGGACCAGCGCGTCGAAGATCTCCTCGTCGTCGTGCGGAGCGGGCGCGATGCGCCCTCCTTCCCCCTCCCCGTCCACGTCGCACAGCAGAAGATCCTCCCGGAACATCTCCGCGCGCGCCAGGAGTTTCCCCCCGGCGGAGACGACCATGCTCCCTCCGTCGAAGACCAGCTCGTCCTGCCCCCCGACGAGGTTGCAGTAGGCGACCGGACACCCGGCCTCGGACGCCCGCCGCGCGAGCAGTTCCCGGCGCGTCTCCCATTTGCCCGCGTGGAAGGGGGACGACGACAGGTTGAGGATCAGACGCGCGCCCGCCTTCGCCTCCCGCGGAAGCGGTCCGCGCGGCACCCAGATGTCCTCGCACACGGTCACGCCGACGGTCGAGCGCCCGACCGGAAAACGCATCGGCTCGTGGCCCGGCGCGAAATACCGGACCTCGTCGAAAACTCCGTAGTTCGGAAGGTGGATCTTGTGGTAGACGCCGCGTACGCGCCCTCCCGCGGCCACTCCGGCGGCGTTGTAGTGCTTTCCCCGTGCGTCGCGGTCCACGAAGCCGACGACCGCCGTGATCCCGCTCACCCGGCGCGCGATCTCCGTCCAGGCCGAGCGGTTCTCCTCGATGAAGGAGGCGCGCAGGAGCAGGTCCTCCGGGGGATATCCCGAAATCGCCAGCTCGGGAAAGACGACGAGCGCCGCCTTGGCGGCGCGCGCCCGGCCGACGGAATCGAGGATCTTCCGGACGTTGCCGGCGACGTCCCCGACGGTCGTGTTGACCTGCGCCAGCGCGATGCGCAGCGGCTTCATGCTCCCATTCTCCCGGAAACGGGCCCGGAGGGGAAGCGCCGGAGCGGTTGGAGATCGTCCGCTCGGGTATAGTACCTCTTATGCCGCGCTCCCTTTACGACCGGAACTACCTCCTCCTCAATACCAGCAACTTCCTCTACTCCCTGTACGCGACGATGTTCATCTTTCTTCCGGCGTTTCTCTACCGGCTCGCGATCCGGGAGGGCGAGATGGCGGCCATCACCGGTCCCTCGGGCAGCGGG
>CAYWOT010000040.1:12764-13029 GCA_964459975.1 uncultured bacterium | reverse complement strand
ACTACGTGGCCAACCCGGTCAGCACGGCGGTACTGGGCGCCGTCGCCTTCGTCGCGGTCCTGTTTCCGTGGAGATGCGGGAAGACGCGCTGCGCGGTCTGCTACGGGCTCATCTACGTGATCTGCGCGTGCATCATGGGGCTCCTCCATTTCTCGCCCGGCGCACCCTCCTGGATCCACGGGTACCTCGAGGTCTTAAGCGCGGGGGCTCTCGTATGGGTCCTTCTCAAGATGCGCTTCTGCGGGCGCACCGAGATCTTCCGGTT
>CAYWOT010000040.1:2426-12754 GCA_964459975.1 uncultured bacterium | reverse complement strand
CCGGTTCTCCTCGTACGAGACCCTTCTGATCGGCTTCTCGCTCGCGGTTCCGTTTGCCCTCGTCCCGGCCTTGGGCGGGAACGAAGGACTGCGCCGGATGGCGGTCGCGACGTGCCTGGAGTCGGTCTCCATCCTGCTCGCGATGAAGCTGCTCATCCGGCGGCAGCCGGCGGCCTGCCATTCGATGTTCTCTGCGGCCCTTGTGGGTCTGGTCCTTGTCCTGGTGGCCCAGGGGATCCTGGGGCCCGTGACGGCGACCTCCCGAGTCAGCGACGAACTGCCGGCCGTCACTCGAAGCGGCGGCGACGCCGCGCCTTCGGGTGTTTCGGACGCCGCGGGCGCACCGCGGCCCGCCGGCTCGGCGGCCGTGGACGGCCATGCCGCGTACGGGACGCTTCGGTTCGCGCGGCGTTCGTGCACGGACGCCGCCGCTCCGTATGCCCCTTCTCCCGCGCTTGGATTCGCCTCCGTCGCGCCCATCGACGCCTTCTTCGTCCCCGGGCCGGTTCGCTGCCGCAAATAGCGCCCGCATTCCCCCGATTGCGCCGTCCTCCCTGTCACCCGGCTTGACGAAAGGGGTGCCGAAAAGGTATTGAAGGAAGTCAGGGGGGAAGACGTTGGCGCCTCAAACGAAACCATCCGCTTCCGCGCCGCCGGAGGGGATCCGGTACCCGGTTTCGCGCCCCTGTCTTCCCGATCTCGAGAGCCTGCGCGACGAGCTGTCATTCCTGTGGAAAGCCGGACGGATTACGGCGGGAGACCGCGTCCGGGCGCTCGAGGAGGCGTTTGTCGGAGAGCTGGGGGTCGGGTACGCCGTCGCGGTGTCGTCGGGCACCTCGGGCCTCATTCTGGCCGGGCACGCGCTGGGGATCACCGGCGAAGTCATCGTGCCCGCGTTCACGTTCGGCGCGGCGGCGCACGCGGTCACCTGGAACCGGGCGACGCCGGTCTTCTGCGACTCGGAGCCGGGCACGCTCACCCTCGATCCGAGGAAAATCGAGAAGAAGATCACGCGCAAGACGTCGGCCGTCATGCCGGTGGCGATCTTCGGCGTCCCGCCGCGGGTGGGCGAATTCGCGCGGCTGGCCGAGAAGCACGGGCTTCACCTCGTCTACGACTCCGCGCAGGCGCTCGGCGCGAAGGTGGACGGCCGTTCCGTCGGAGGGTTCGGAGACGCGGAAGTCTTCTCCCTGGGGACGGCCGGGGTGGTCACGGCGGTCGAGGGGGGGATGGTGACCACGAACGACGGGGTCCTCGCGAAGCGGATCCGGCAGATGCGGGACTACGGGAAGGCCGACGACGGCTACGACATGGCCTACGTCGGGCTCTCCGCCCGAATGAGCGAGCTGCACGCGGCGGTCGGGCTGGCCGAATTCGGCCGGATCGGCGACCGGATCCGGCACCGGGGAGAGCTCGTCTCGTTATACCGGAAGCGCCTCGAAGGGCTCCCCGGAGTGCGGTTCCAGGAGGTCCCCGAAGGGGTTTCCCCGTCCTACGCCTCCATGGTGATCTTCCTCGACCGCGCCGGGGCTTTGACCCGCGGCGACCTCCACCGGCGGCTGATGGATGAGGGGATCGAAACGAAGTACCGTTTCTACCCGGCGGTCCACAAGATGATGGCGTACCGCCGCTGGAGCCGCCGCTACCCGGGCAAGCTCACGGTCGCGGAAAAAGCGGCGCGGGAGGGGTTGGCGCTGCCCCTCTACGGCGACCTCCGCGAGGAGGACGTGGACTTCATCTGCTCCCGGGTCCACGCGGCCTTCGCCGCGGCTTGAAGAAAAAGCCCCTTTAGAATTTCCGGAACTTCTCTTTCCGGGAAGCGCACACGGGGCAGACGTCGGGGGGGCTTCCCTCGACGGTGTGTCCGCACACGTCGCAGACGTAGAGATCCCCGGCGGGGATGTCCTTCCCGGCGGCCACCGCCTTTTTCGCTTTCGCGTACATCGAGGAATGGATCTTTTCCGCCTCCAGGGCGAAGTGGATCGACTGGACCGCCTTGGTCTGCTTCTCGCTTTCCGCGTCGGTCATGAAGGAGGGGTACATCTCGCTCACTTCGTAATTCTCGCCTCCGATGGCCGCGTCCAGGTTCTTCTCCGTCGCGTCGCCGCCGTACAGGAACCGGTGGTGGTTGATTGCGTGGACCCGCTCGGCGAAGGCGATGGCGGTGAACAGCTTCCCGACGTTGGGAAACCCCTCCTTTTCCGCCTTCTCGGCAAAGGCGAGGTACTTCATGTGCGCCTGGCTTTCACCGGCGAACGCCGCCTTCAGGTTCTCCTTCGTCTTGGAACTCATGGGGAGCCCTCCTTGGGTAAGACCGTCGGTTGAACCGGGCCGTAGCCGCCGGAAGGATTCGATCGTAATCGATCTGCAAGCAGCGGTCAAACGGCGAATTGCGAAGGGACGGCGGGTTTTTTCGCGTTTCGTTTCAGCGGACGGGCTGGTGGCGGAACGTCTCGCGAAGGCCCACCTTCCAGACGCCGTTTTCCCGGCGCAGCCGGATCACGGCGGGCCGGTCGGATCCCTCGTGGGTGATGAGGACGCGGGCCTCGTCCCCTCGCACCTCGCCCATCGCCCAGCGGCTCCGCTCAAGCGCGGCGTCGGGGTTGAAGTGCCGCAGGAACCCTTCCCAGTAGGCCTTGGCGATCGGGCCGCCTTCCCGGAAATCCCGTTCGACGGCCCCGGCGGGGGGCGAGGCGGCGCCCCCCGCCGCGATCGCCTCGCGGGTCTCGTGTACGATCTCCGAGCGGGAGACTTCGGTCAGGTGCGAAAAGAGAAGCGCGTAGTTGCGGTCCTTCATTGCCGTAAACGTCGACTCGACCGTGGAGAGGATCTTCGCCGTGGTCTTCCGGTCGGGCGGCGCGGTGCGGGCGCCGCAGCCGGGAGCGGCAAGCGCTGCGGCCAGGAAGAGGAGGAGCGGGAAGGCCGGCCGGCGGCGCGAGAGAGAGGACAAACCTGGTTTTCCCGGAGGATGCCGCCGCGCGCCGGGCAACGGCGCGATCAGTGATGCGAGGTCGTGGTGTTGCCGCCCCCGCTGCCGCCCCCGGACAGCGCGACGATGCCGCCGATCACCGCGGCCCCGCCCACGGCGACGAGCGCGATGGTGCCGGTGGACAACCCGGCGGCGGTCTGCGTCCCGGCCTGTTCGCCCGCCTGGGCGGCGGCCTTGGTCTCCGGAGGAGCGGGCTGCGCGGGCGGCGCAGGCTGTGCGGCCGGCGGCGACGTCCCCTTCCGCGGCCACACCGGCCAGTTCTCCGCGGCCGCGGCGTTTCCGGCGGCGAACGCCGCGCCGGCGGTGAGGAACGCGGACACGGAGAGGATCGAAACGAGCCTTTTCACCGAAGACATACGCCTCGCCTCGCAGTTGTCGGGGTGGTGATTCATCATAGCCTATTTTCGGCGCTCGGGCAGGATATCTTTAGCCTCCTTCGCAAGCCAGACTCCCGCCCTCATTCCGATGTAGTCGAACAGGGTCCGGTCGTGGTCGATGTCCTGCCCGACGTCGCGGGTCCAGGGCGAGAGGGAATACCGGAACGTCGTCTTCGAATCCCTGCCCAGGAACAGCCGCAGGGGGATCGTGACCGAGATTCCCTTGTCGTGGTATCCGCGGTTGAACGGGTCGGTGAACTCCGAGGTGTCGGTCACGGTGTACCAGGCGGACAACACCACCCCGTTCACCGACTTGGACAGGGTGGTCCGGGCCCCCCAGTCGCCCGCGAGGAAGCGCCCGCCTTTCACGTCCAGCCACAGGTCGGCCTCCGGGACGTTCAGACGCGCCTTCAAGAATGCGGTGTGGAAGTCCTTGCCGGGCAGAAGGCCAACGGGATTGTCGGGCCTGCGCTTGCGCACCAGGCTCGCGCCCGCGCCCAGAAGGACCCGACCGTCCCAAAACGGCGCCGCGATCTCCCCGTTCAGGCCGGCGTACTCCACCTCGAGCAGCCCCGCGGCGATCCGTCCGTAGAGGGGATAGCGCGTCTTGCCGATCTGCTCGAACAGCAGCCGGCTCAACGCCGCCTTTTCCCTCTTGTACCGGACGATGTCGCTGCGCACCGGGATCGACAACGGCTTGTTCGCGGTGGACACCGTGTTGACGGGATACCCCTCGGCGCCGACGACCACGGAGCCGCCCGTCCAGGTGTCGAGGCGCACCTGCCCGGTGATGCCGAGACGGTACCGGAAGAACCCGGAGGGGTCGTTGAGGAACGTCTCGAAGGTCGGCTTGAGCTGGTAGTGGAGGCGGCGGCGGTACACGGTGTGCGCGACGTACGTCCGGTCCTCGTCGGTCTTGAAGGTGGAGAGCGCGAGAAAGCGCTCCCGGTCGATCCGGCCCGCGTAGTAGAGGTCGAGCGCGGCGCGCGTCGTGATGAAGGCGACGGTGGGGACGCCGTTCTCCTTGAGATCGACGCGCAGGTATCCCGCGGAGTCGGGCATCCGCGGGGCGACGACGTCGAGGACGGCCTCGATCGCCCGCACCGGGAAAAGGTACCGGTCGTTCTGAGCCTCCACGTGCACGACGAGCCCGTTCGTGTCGACGCCGATGTCGGAGAAGCCCGACTCGTGGAGCCCGTAGGCGATGCGCTCGGAGAGCGGGTCGAAGAGGCGCTCCGGCGGCTCCACGTACGGCCGGTCGTAGATCGGGATCATCGGTTTGCCGACGTCGAACGCCACGGAAAAGCCCAGGCCGATCTCGTTCCCCCGCTGGTAGGAGAGGTCGATCTCCGACCAGCGAGTCGGCTTGACCCGGAGGCCGACGTTTATGTGGGACGGCACCGGTTTGCGAAAATATTTCGGCTGCGCGGGATCGGACGTCTGGTTGTGGTACTCGATCGGGCTGTACTCGGCGACGAGGGCGAACCGCTCGGACGGGGCGAACTGCACGCCGCCGAAGAGCTTCGCGTCGTCCCACCACGCCCGCGGGTGGGTGAACAGCTCCGCGCCGAACCCCTCTCCGTTTTGCGGCAGGGGCCGCTTCCCGTACCGGCCGTTGCCGATCCCTACGGTGAAGTCGAAGGGAAAGATCTGCTTGCTGGCGACCAGGGCCTGCGCCGAGTAGAGCCTAGTCCCGTGCGGGTCCATCACGACGAGCGCAAGCGCCGGCGCGTACTTGCCTTCGCGCAGGAACTGGAACTTGAGATCGACCGCCTTGTCCTTGGCGTCGCCGTACGCCGAGTCCCCGACAAAGCCGGGCACGCCGCGGACCTCCGTGACGCGGCCGTTGACCTCGAGTCTGGGAAAGAGCCCGATGGTGCCGAAGTATTCCCGGTACGGGTCGACGATGGTCGCTCCCGCGCGGAACCGGTTCACCGGCATCACCCGGGCGGTCGGGGTCTCGAGCAGCCCGGTGAGCCCCAGGTTCGACGGGAAGGTGAAGGGCCGGTCGCCGGCAAACGCCGCCGGGCCGCGAAGGAGGACGGCGCCGGCAATCGAGGCTGCAAGCGCGACCGCGGCGGCGGTCCGGCCGCGCGGCCGCGCGGTCACGGCGGGTCCACGAAGACACCCGTGATCCGCGCGATCGCGCGCAGGGCCGCGAACAGCTTCCCGGCGGCGGCCTTGGAGAGCGGCGCGGAAGGCCGTGTGGGCACGACGACCGTGTCGCCGGCCTCGATCCGCGGACGGTTGCGGCGGAACGCGGAGAACTCCCAGCGCGAGGCTTCCGGGTTCCAGCGGATCAGCGGCGAGACGAGCGGGACCGTCGTTCCTTCGCCCGTGAACAGGTACACGGCGCTCCGGTCCGCCCGGTCCGCGTATCCGCCCGCCGCGCGGATGTACTCCCCGTACCCCCGGTCCGGCGCCAGGCGCGACATCCCGGCGTGTCGGACGGCGCCGGCCACGCCGACCTTTCCTTTGCCCGCCGGGACGAAGAGGTCGTCTCCGTCCGCAAGCGCAAGGTCGGCTTCGGTTCCCTTAAGCAGCCGCGGCAGGGAAAGACGGACGGGGATCCGGCCGGACGGCCGAAGCGACGAGAGGAAGGCGAGGAAGCGTTTACGGCGCGCCGGGGAGCCCGGGGTTTTGCGAAGGACGGAGCCGATTGTCGAGACGGCCGCCGCAAGCATTCGGGCCTGCGCCTTCCGCGCCCCCGGCCGGAGGAGGACGGCTTCTTTCAGCCACGCGTTGTCCGTGAACCCTCCCGCCGCCCGGATGAGGTCGGAGAGCGCGGCGCCGCCGGGAAGCGCGTAGGAGCCGGGGCGGGCGACCTGTCCGTGGATGGTCGCGTGGATCTCCGGCGCCGGAGAGGCGCCGGAGACGAGCATGACCGCCACCGCAGCGAGGACGGGCGCAACTCCCTTGCGAAAGACCGCGCGTGCTCCGCCTGGCTTTGCCATCGCCCTATCATGACAAAGGCGGCGGACGAAATCCAAGGGCCTTGAATGGAGGCGCCGGCCTTCGCCAAGGGCCGTGGACGGCGGCGTTTTTTGGGCACGTCGCGCGATCCTTCTTCCTTCTTAAGGAAACCGCGCGAGATTGCCGAAGAGGCTCCCCGAGAGAAGCTCGGGAACGGTTCGTCCCGGGAGGGGCGGCGCTCGAAAGAGGGGTGCGGGTTTCCCCCCCCGAAGGGTATCTGGTATCATGAACCGTTTCCGCAAACGGCGTGTGGCCGGGGGTTCCCGGGCGATTTTCGACGAGGGGCGCAAGCGATGAACGCAGCGGTCGTGGGGACCGGGTACGTCGGCCTGGTGACCGGGGTCTGCCTGGCGGAGCGGGGCAACCAGGTCGTCTGCGTGGACAACAACCCGGAGGTGGTCCGCAGACTCTCCGCCGGGGAGATCACGATCTACGAGCCGGGTCTCGAGGATCTCTACCAGCGAAACTTGAAAAAAGGCAGGGTCCGGTTCTCGGAGGACCTTTCGGAGGCGGTCCTGGCCGCCCAGGTCGTGTTCCTGTGTCTCCCGACGCCGCCGGGAGGGGACGGCGCGGCGGATCTGCGCTACATCCTTTCCGTCGCGGACGAGATCGGAACGATCCTGTCGCGGAGCCCGGCGGCCGGCTACAAGGTGATCGTCGACAAGAGCACGGTCCCGGTGGGAACGAGCGAGAAGGTCGACGCGGCCATCCGGAAGCACGTCGACTCGACGTTCGAGTTCGACGTCGTCTCCAACCCCGAGTTCCTCCGGGAAGGGTTCGCGGTCGAGGACTTCCTGCGCCCGGAGCGCGTGGTGATCGGTACCGGCAGCGAGCGGGCCGCCTCTCTGCTGTCGGACCTCTACGAGCCGTTCATCCCCGAAGGCAGCTCCGTCATCGTCATGGATGAAAAGAGCGCCGAGGTGACCAAGTACGCGGCGAACTCCTTCCTCGCCATGAAGATCTCCTTCATGAACGACCTGGCCAACTTCTGCGATGCCGTGGGAGCCGACGTGGAGAAGATCCGGGAGGGGATCGGGACCGATTCCCGGATCGGGCGGGCGTACCTGTCTCCAGGCCTCGGGTACGGAGGGTCGTGTCTGCCGAAGGACGTCCGGGCCCTGCTCAAGTCGGCGCAGGACGCCGGGGCGCCGCTTACGATCCTCCAGTCGGTCGAGGAGATCAACCTGGAACAGCGGAGGCGGTTCTATCGGAACGTCGAGGCGCATTTCCGCGGCCGGATGGAAGGGCTGCGCGTGGCGGTGTGGGGGCTGGCGTTCAAGCCGAACACCGACGACGTCCGCGATGCGCCGGTCTTCTTCCTGCTCGACGAGCTGCTCGAGGCGAAGGCGAGCGTGTGCGTCTTCGATCCCGAGGCGACCCGGCACGTGCGGGCCCGCTACGGGGACCGGATCGACTACGCGGAGTCGTCCTACGGGGCTCTGCAGGGCGCGGACGCGCTGGTCGTCGTCACCGAGTGGGACGAGTTCCGCAAGCCCGACTTCGGCCTGATGAAGAACCTGATGCGCCAGCCGGTGATCTTCGACGGGCGCAACATCTACGACCCCGCCCGCATGCGGGAGTGGGGCTTCCTCTACCATTCGATCGGGCGCAAATCGCATGAGGCGCAAGCCGCGGCGGCCCCATGATCCGTTCCGTGATGCTGGTGGCCGGGGCGCGGCCCAACTTCATGAAACTGGCGCCGCTGTACCACGCCCTGTCCACGCGCCGCGCGTCCGCGAAAGAGGCCGGGATCGATCTGCGGGTGGCGATCGTCCACACGGGCCAGCACTACGACCCGAACATGTCGGACGTCTTCTTCCGGGACCTGGGGATTCCGCCCCCGGACCGCCACCTCGACGTCGGCTCGGCGTCCCACGCGGAGCAGACGGCGCGGATCATGATCGCCTTCGAAGCGGTGCTCCTGTCCGACCGGCCGGACCTGGTCGTCGTCGTGGGTGACGTCAATTCCACGATCGCCTGTGCCCTGACGGCCCGGAAGCTGGGGATCCGGGTGGCCCACGTCGAGGCGGGTCTTCGCTCCTTCGACATGACGATGCCGGAAGAGATCAACCGGAAGCTCACCGACGCGATCAGCGACCTGCTCTTCGTCACCGAGGAGTCCGGGGTCGCCAACCTGCGCAAGGAGGGGATTGCGCCGGAGAAGGTCTTCCTCGTGGGCAACGTCATGATCGACACGCTCCGGGCGAATCTCGACCGGATCGCGGCGGACGACTTTCGCCCGCTGGAAGCGGTCCGCGCGTTCCGCGAGGGAAAGCGCGCGTACGGCCTGCTCACGCTCCACCGGCCTTCCAACGTCGACCGCAGGGAGACACTGGCCCCCATCTGGGAGGTCCTCCGGGAGATCGCGCGGGAAGTCCCGATTCTGTTCCCGGTGCACCCGCGGACCCGGGCGAAGATCGAGTCGTTCGGCTTGAACGGCGGAGGGATCACCTTGGTCGAGCCGGTCGGCTACCTCGACATGCTCTACGCGGTGCGCGGCGCGGCGATCGTGCTCACCGATTCGGGCGGGCTGCAGGAAGAAACGACGGCGCTGGGGATCCCCTGCGTCACCATCCGGGAGAACACGGAGCGGCCGGTCACCGTGGAGCGCGGGACGAACTATCTGGCCGGCACCCGGCCGGAAGGGATCCGGTCGGCCGCCCGCGAGATCCTGTCGGGCGAGGGCAAACGGGGCCAGGTCCCGCCGCTCTGGGACGGCTGCGCCGCCTCCCGCATCGCCGACATCATCCTCCGGAACCCATAGGAAAGCAGGAAAGCATAGGGAAAGCATAGGGACGTTCATGAACTTTTTTGCGGGCGAGGCGGGGAAACGATGCAGGAAATGCATAGGGGCGGCGGCATGAAGAGTTTTCAGAATGTCCCCTTGCGTTTCGTCCCCTTGTCTTTCGCGGAGGAGAGATGAAGGGGTTGGTTCTGAGCGGCGGGAAAGGGACGCGCCTGCGGCCGATCACCTTCACCAGCGCAAAGCAGCTTCTGCCGATCGCCAACAAGCCGGTCCTGTTCTACTGCCTCGAGCAGCTCGCCGAGGCCAAGGTGACCGACGTCGGGATCGTCGTGGGGGACACGGCGGCCGAGATCCGGCAGGCGGTCGGCGACGGAAGCCGCTTCGGCGTGAAGGCGACGTACATCGAGCAGGACGTCCCGGGGGGGCTCGCCCACGCGGTGAAGGTCTCGGAGGGGTTCCTCAAGGACGACCCGTTCCTCATGGTCCTGGGCGACAACCTTCTGCGCGACGGCGTCTCGGAGGTGGCCGAGGAGTTCCGGACCCGGCCGACGAACTGCCAGATCCTCCTGACCAAGGTCAAGGACCCGTCCCAGTTCGGCGTGGTGGAGCTGCGCGACGGGATGGTCGCCCGCCTCGTGGAGAAGCCCCGGGAGTTCGTCTCCAACCTGGCGCTCGTGGGCGTCTACCTCTTCGACGCCAACGTCTTCAAGGCGGTCCGGGAGATCAAGCCGTCCTTCCGCGGAGAGCTGGAGATCACCGACGCCATCCAGTGGCTGGTGAACCACGGCTACGCCGTGCGGCCGCACCTGGTTTCGGGCTGGTGGAAGGACACGGGGAAGCTGGAGGACATCCTCGAGGCGAACCGGATGGTTCTCGACGGGATCGAGGAGAAGGTCCTGGGCCGAATCGGCGGAAAGAGCCGGGTGGAGTTCAAGGTGTCGCTCGCCGAGGATGCGGTGGTGGAAAACAGCGTGATCCGGGGACCTGCGGTCGTCGGGGCGGGGTCGCGGATCGAGAACTCGTACGTGGGGCCGTTCACCTCGATCGCGGGGGGATGCACCATCCGCAACGTGGAGGTGGAACACAGCATCGTGCTGGAGGGATGCGTCATCGAGGGGGCCGGAGCGCGGATCATCGACTCGCTGCTGGGACGGAACGTCTCCATTCGCAAAGGGGACGGCCAGCCCCGCGCCTACCACTTCATGCTGGGCGACTATTCCGGCATTACCCTCCCGTGAAAAGC
>CAYWOT010000040.1:0-2416 GCA_964459975.1 uncultured bacterium | reverse complement strand
GTTCATGAACTTTTCTATCGATGGAACGGGCGGCGATGCACAGAGCGCATGGATGGGACGATGGGATGAAAAGTTTTAAGAACGTCCCCTTGCTTTCCGTCCCCTTGTTTTCGAGGAGGCTGCGATGATCGAGGGCGTAGCGATGAAGCAGCTCAAGGTGATCCCCGACGAGCGCGGGCGCCTGATGGAGATCCTGCGCTGCGACGACGAGATCTTCGAGAAGTTCGGGCAGGTGTACCTCACCACCGGGTACCCGGGCGCCGTCAAGGCGTGGCATTACCACAAGGTCCAGACCGACCATTTCTGCGTGGTCAAAGGGATGATGAAGGTCGTTCTCTACGACTCCCGGGACGGATCGTCGACCAAGGGGGAGGTCAACGAGTTCTTTCTCGGCGAGCATCGTCCGGCCCTCCTGAAGATTCCGCCGCTCGTCTTCCACGGTTTCAAGGCGGTGGGCCAGGAGGAGGCGCTGGTCGTCAACATCCCCACGGAAGTCTACCGGTACGCCGAGCCCGACGAATTCCGGGTCCCGCCGCACGACAACGACATCCCCTATTCCTGGGAAAGGAAAGACGGGTGATCCTGCTTCGCGCACGCCAACGGAGCCCGTGGAAGACCTTCGGAGGCCAGGTCCTCCTGCGTTCCCAGGGAAGGGGCCCGTGGCGAACCTTCGGAAGGCCGGTTCTCTCGCTTCCCCGGGGACGCAGGCCCCGGCGCAGGCCCAGACGATGAAGGAAAACGGCGTCCGGCTCCTGGTCGCCGGCGGCGCCGGGTTCATCGGGTCGAACTTCATCCGGTACGTGCTCTTATCCCGCCCCGACTGGGAAGTCGCCAATGTCGACAAGCTCACGTACGCCGGGAACCTGGGCAGTCTCGAAGACGTCGCGGGCGATCCGCGGTACCGCTTCGTGCGGGCCGACATCTGCGACGCGGAGGAGATCGGTCGGATCGTGGAGGAGTTCGCTCCCGACGCCATCGTGAATTTCGCGGCGGAGACCCACGTGGACCGCAGCATCGACGATCCGGCCCTCTTTCTGCGGACCAACGTCCTGGGGACCCAGACGCTCCTGGACGCCGTCCGGAAACACGGGGCCTCGCGCTTCGTGCAGATCTCCACCGACGAGGTGTACGGGTCCCTCGGGCCTTCCGGGAAGTTCTCGGAGGAGTCGCCGCTGCGCCCCAATTCCCCCTACGCCGCGAGCAAGACGGGCGCGGATCTCCTCACGCGCGCGTACTTCAAGACCTACGGCCTTCCGGTCGTGGTCACCCGATGCTCGAACAACTACGGGCCGTACCAGTTCCCCGAGAAGATCATCCCGTTTTTCGTGACGCTCCTGCGGGAGAACCGGCCGGTCCCGGTGTACGGGGACGGGATGAACGTCCGGGACTGGATCCACGTGGACGACCATTCCCGGGCGGTCGAGGCGGTGCTCCTGCGGGGGCGGCCCGGCGAGGTCTACAACGTGGGCGGGGGAAACGAGCGCACCAACGTCGAAATCACCCGGCTCCTCCTGTCGGCCATGGGCAGGCCGGAGTCGCTCATGCGGCACGTTCCCGACCGGCCCGGACACGACCGCCGGTACGCGATCGACGACGGCAAGATCCGCGCCGAGCTCGGCGTGGCCCCGCAGGTCTCCTTCGAGGAGGGGATCCGGGCCACCGTCCGCTGGTATCTCGAGAACGAAGCGTGGTGGCGTGCCGTCCGGTCCGGCGAGTACCTGTCGTTCTACGACCGCTGGTACCGCCGGCAGGGTCGCGTGTAGGACCGGGGCCGGGGGGGTCGCGATGACGTCCGCCGCCCGCAGGCGGCTCTACTTCGTCTTCCTGGTCTCGTGGGTCGTGCTCACCTTCGGGCTCAACTCCATTCCGCGCCTCTCCATCCCCCTCCACGTTCCGTTCGCCGACAAGATCGCCCACTTCTGCTTCTACGGGGCAATGGGGTTCCTGTGCGCCCTGTGGCGGCGGGAATGCGGCCGTTCCGTCCCGCGCGCGATCCTCGAGGGGGCGATGTTCGCCGCGTTGGTCGGGGCCGCCGACGAGATCCACCAGCGCTGGATCCCCGGGCGCACCGAGGACGTGATCGACTGGGCGGCGGACGCGTTCGGAGGGAGCCTGGGGGCGGTCCTTTCGCGGATTTTCTCCCGCCTCTTTCCGTTTTTGGTCGCTGAATGACGATTCATTCCCGCATTGATTCCGGCCGGAGGTTCCGGTATCATCCCCGTGGTTCCGGTTCCCGGACAGGCCGGAACGATCCATCGCGTTCCGGAGGCGCCTCGTGAAGATCCTCGCGGCGATCAAGCCCGTTCCGAACCCCGACGAGAGGGTGAAGATCGACCGGGACGGACGCGGCGTCGTCCTGGACAACGTGAAGATGGTGATCAACCCCTTCTGCGAGATCGCGGTCGAGGAGGCGCTC
>CAYWOT010000039.1:0-13230 GCA_964459975.1 uncultured bacterium | reverse complement strand
TAGGCGATGGACGAGGCGATGCGAAGGCTCAAGCACTTCTTGCCCAGCAGGGCGTTTCCCCCGTATCCGGATCCGTAGGACCAGATGAGGTTTTCCGCGGGGAAGTGGCTGATGTACTTGTCGTCGATGGGCGCGCACGGCCAGTGGACGTCCTGGTGTCCGGGGTCGAGAGGGGCGCCCACGGAGTGCAGGCACGGGATGAACTCCCCGTCCGTGCCGAGCGCCTCCAGAACGCGGGAGCCGACCCGCGTCATGATGTGCATGTTGCAGACCACGTACGGGCTGTCCGAAACCTGCACGCCGATCTTGGCGAGGGGCGAGCCGACCGGCCCCATGGAAAAGGGAATGACGTAAAGGGTGCGCCCCCTCATGCAACCGTCGTACAGCGCCTTCATCGTTTTCTTGAGTTGCGCCGGTTCGACCCAGTTGTTCGTGGGGCCGGCGTCCTCCCGGGACGGGGTGCTGATGTAGGTGCGTGCCTCGATGCGGGCGACATCGCTCGGATCCGACCGGAACAGGAAACTGTTCGGACGCCTGGGAAGGGGCACGGCGGAGCCGTTTTCCACCATCCCGGCCATCAACCGGTCGTACTCCTCGCGGGAACCGTTGCACCATTGGACCCGCTCGGGGCGGCACATGGCGGCAACTTCCTCGATCCAGCGCGCGAGACCTCGATGTTTACAGGTCGCCGTCATGAAAACATCCTCCTTCTGCTGCGGGCGCCACGAACGGGGTGGGGCGTTTGCCGTCCGCCGGCGTCGCGCGGCGCCTTTCGGTCCGCGGCAAACGGGCCGGAGAAAAGGACACCCCGACGGGCGTGGCCGCGCCGGGGTGTCTCATTCCAACGGTTCGAACGCCGACCGATTGTCTTTAGGTGGGTCCGCCGCAGTGATGGACCAGGACCGGAATCTTCGTGTTCCCGATGATCTTCGACGCGATGGTTCCGAATAACGTGCCGATGACGCCCGGCTTGCCGTGGGTCGAGAGAAAAATGAGATCACAGCCCTTTTCCGCGGCAACCTTCAGAATCCCGTCCGTGGGGTTTTCCCCGGCGAGATAAACGGTGTCGCACTCCACGCCCGTCTCGCTCCCCATCCTCTGGGCTACTTCGAGAGCCTTGTTCGCCAGTTCCTTTTGCGCTTCCTCCACGTGAGACATGGCTTCCTGCGCCCGCCGAACATCCGAGGCTCCCACCAGAACGTTGGGATGGTAGATCTCCAGGATTTCCCGTGCGGACAGCTTGCCGGTCACGTGCACCGCCGTCACCTTGGCGCCGAGCGCCTTGGCGAGCAGGAACCCGTGACACGTCCCGTACGCGCATTTCCCCAACCCATCTGTCGGCAAAAGGATGTTTTTGTACATGCCCTCTCCTTCTGTTGCACCCGGCCGGAACCCGGCACCAAGATGTGATTTAAGTGCCTATTATTTTGAACGAAACGCCGGAGGGAGTCAAGGTTCGTTTTGCGGGCCGGGATCGCGGGCGGGCGCGCCGTTGCGACGGCCCCTGACGAGCCGGTCTCGAAGGGCCGGCAGCAGCCCCGGGGCCCCGACGGACGCCGCGGCGAGGAGCAGAAACGTCATCGGGTCCGGGTTCTGCGCGGCGGTCCATGTCCTCCCCGACGACCGGCACGGAACGCTCCGCCCGTTCCACGGTCGAACGAACGGTCCGGAACGTTCGCTCGGCATCGACGAAAAACGCTGGCCGTGCGGCCCTCGCGACGCGCCGGCCTTGAAAAAACCACTGGAAACCGGGAGAAACAGGCGGGTATCTTACCGGATAGGGGGTGGAATGGAGCCGCAAGGAAAATCCCGCGTCTCCCCGAAGGCCGTCTGGATCGCGGGTCTGAACATCTCCGCGCTGGTCGTCGTCCTGCTCGTCCTTTACCGGATCCGCCAACTCCTCGTTCTTCTCACCGTTGCGATGTTCGTGGCGATCGCGCTCAACCCGGCCGTGCGGCTCGTGCAGCGTCTTCGGGTCCGGCGGGGGATTGCGGTCGGGGCCGTGTTCGCGCTCGCCATCGTCGCGTTCGGTCTGGTCGTCGTGTCGTTCGTCCCCGTTTTCGTCCAGCAGGGGCAGAACCTCGTCCAGGCCGCTCCCGAGCTGGTCGAGCAGCTCCGGAACAATTCCGTAGCGCAGTCGCTCGACCGGAAGTTCGGGCTGATCGACCGTGTCCGGTCGGCGGTCCAGGACCACATGAGCGCGGTCGCCGGGTCGATCTTCGGGGTCGTGAAGGGCGTTTTCCGGGGGTTGTTCGGGTTCGGGACGGTCGTGGTCCTGACGTTGTTCATGCTCGTCTTCGGAGGGGAGGTCTTCGAGGGCGCGACGGCGCTCCTGGATCCGGCGGCGGGGCGCAGCGTCCGCCACGTGGCGACCCGCGTCCAGGAAAAGGTCGGCCGATACGTGATCGGAGCGATCGTCGTGGCCTCGATCGGAGGAACCATCACCGGGATCGCCCTGGTGATTCTCGGGGTTCCCTATTTCGTGCCGCTTGCCGTCGCCATGGCCATCCTGGGGATCATCCCCTACGCGGGTCCCACGCTCGGCGGCGTCCTCGTCGTGGGCACGACGTTCGCGGCGGCGGGGTTTTCCGAAGGGCTGGTGATGCTCGCCGTATTTCTCGCCTACCAGGTGACGGAGAACAACGTGCTCCAGCCGTTCGTCCAGCGCCGCACGATCCGGATGAACCCGCTGGTGATCGTCGTCGTCCTCCTGGCGGGAACGGAGGTCGCCGGCCTGCTCGGCGCCATTCTGGCGCTTCCCGTCGCCGGAACGGCCCAGGTGGTGCTGGAAGAATGGGTCCTGGAACGCGGACGCGGATATCGGATCGACGGGGAGGAACCGGAATGAAGAAGAAGGAGGAGAAGGAGGGAGGGCGGGTCATCCGGATCGAGGATTTCGAGCCCTACGTCGGCGCGGAGACGGTCGAGCGGATCCTCAGGAAGGCGAAGCCGTTCCGGGACCTGCACGTCGCCCACGTGAACTCGACCTATTACGGCGGCGGCGTCGCGGAGGTGTTGTCGTCGAAGACCCTTCTGATGAACAGCCTGGGGATCCGGACCGGGTGGCGCGTGATCCAGGGGTCGCCGGACTTCTTCAGCGTCACGAAGAAGATCCACAACGCGCTCCAAGGCGACTCGATCGACTTGAGCGAGCGCAAGCGGCGCATCTACGAGGAGGTGATCTACGAGAACGTCGTGCGGAACCACCTCACCCACGACATCGTCATCGTCCACGATCCCCAGCCGCTCGCCATGATCCGGCACTACCGGAAGCACGGTCCGTGGATCTGGCGGTGCCACGTGGACCTGACGAATCCGAACCGGGAAGTGATGCGGTACCTGCGCCCCCACATCGAGCGCTACGATGCGGTGATCTTGACGTTGAAGGAGTACCGCCAGAAGCTGCAGACCCCCCAGCTGTTCTTTTTCCCGCCGATCAACCCCCTTTCCACCGCGAACCGGGAGCTCACGGACGAGGAGATCACCGAGCGCCTGGATCACTACGGGATTCCTACGGACCTGCCCCTCGTCGTCCAGGTCTCGCGCTTCGACCGGTGGAAGGACCCGAAGGGGGTGATCGAAGCGTTCCGGATCGCCCGGAAGGACGTGAAGTGCACACTCGTCCTTCTGGGAAATGTTGCGACGGACGATCCGGAGGGCGGACGCGTGTACAATTCGCTTCTCGAGAACCAGGAGGAGCGCATCATCATCCTGAGCGTCCAGGATTCGGCGCTCGTCAACGCGCTGCAGCGGCGGGCGACGGTGGTGCTTCAGAAGTCGCTTCGGGAGGGCTTCGGCCTGACCGTCGCCGAGGCGATGTTCAAGGGCACGCCGGTGATCGGCGGGAACGTGGGAGGGATCCGTTACCAGATCCGGGACGGCAGGAACGGGTTTCTCGTCTCGTCCATCGAGGAGGCGGCGGACCGGATCGTCCGGCTGATCAAGGATCGCAAGCTGAACCGGACCATGGGAGAGCGGGCGAAGGAAAGCGTCCGGTCCCGGTTTCTGCTCAGCGGCGCCATCGAGCGGTATCTGGATCTGTTCGGGTCGTTCGAGCCGTCCTTCCGGCTGGCGCAGAAGTGACGGAGCCGTCGCCTGATTCCTCGCTCACGCGCCGATCGCAAGCGCGGACGTCGTCCGACGCGGCCCGACGGTCACGCGCACGTCCTTGTCCCGAAGCTTCGCAAGGAGACCTGCGCCCTGAAAGGAGGGAAGATACGTCGTGAAGTCCCGTCCCCGGACGGGCTGGCTCGTTCCCGGCGCATGTGCTCCCGCCTCCGACGCCCGCCTTTAGCGGAACTCGATGCGGTAGTACAGGTCGATGCCGCTGGTCTGGCCGAACTGGGATTCGACCTCCCATCGCTTCCGGAATTTGTAACGGACGGTCACCAGATTGGTTCCGCCGAACAGGGCGCGGCCGTACCCGATGTAGAGGTTCGGATTCAGGTACTTGCCGACCGTCAACACCGACTCGCCGGCGGTCGTCCCCGGTTGAAAGCCCACGACGTCGAGGCCGAGCTGCCGCCCGATCCGGTCGCGCAGCACCGTGGACTGCCCGATGGGGAGCAGGGCGCCCGCCGCCAGTCCCAAGGCGTCGGCCTGCCCCTGCTGCTCCCCGATGGGGTGACCGAGAACGATGTAGGAAAGGATGTTCGTGTCCTCCATCGGCGGCTCGGAGTAGAGCTTGACGATCGGCCGTTTCGGCGTGCCGGTCACCTGTACGCCCGCCTTGACGTCCTGCACGGACCGGGTCGCGAGGATGTCCAGGGTCGGCTCCTGTACCGGTCCGCCGCCGAAGATCACGCGGCCCCGGGTGATCGAAAGCCGGATTCCGTACGCGGCGTACGCTCCCTCCGCCACGTGGATTTCTCCCTTCGCCGTGACGTCGTTTTTCTCGTTGACGTGCAGCATGATGCTGCCGGCGAGTCGGGCGTCGATCCCCTCCGCCTTGACGAGGACGTGCTTTCCGAGCGTCACTTTCACCGCGACATCCAGGGCCAGGGGGTGCTTGCGCTCCCGCGGTTTCGTCTGGTCGACGATCACCACGTCGTGGCTGCGCTCGACCGGGGGCGGCGTCGGCTTCCCCGAGATGAGCAGATAGGGGATGGCGACTTCGCCCCGGACCCTGAGACGCCCGCCCGTTCCGTCGAGGGAAAGCGTGGGGCTCGCGTTCATGCGGAACTCGGGCAGGTCGACCGCGCGGAAGTCCTTCCCCTTCAAGGCGGCTTCGAATCCCGCGAAACGCCACTGGTGGAGCCGGATCGTCGCGGTTCCCTCGATGCTCCCGTCGCCGGAGTGCCCCACGAGGGAGTCGATGTGGATCTGCTGGTCCGCGATCCTCCCGGTTCCCTTCACGCCGGTCAGGTGGATGTTCAGTGCGGGGAGGTACGCTCCCGCGTCGGCCAGCGCGATGGTCCCCTGGAAGTCCGGCGATTCCCAGGTTCCCCCGATGCGGAGGTCCACGTCGACCGTTCCGGACGTTTCCTGCACCATGCCGGGGGCAAGCGCGGAAAGCACCCCCTTTTCCTCGACCTTCGCCGATACGGAGCCCGCGACTTTCCCGTTCCGCCGCATCGCAAGGGGAAGCGAGGCGGGAAGGGGCACCTCGAGCGTTGCGCGCGCATGCCCGTGTTTTTCGAACGCCACAGACGCCTCGACGTGGGCCGAGTCGCCCCGCCAGCGCAGTCGGAGATCGGCGGTGCGAAGCCGGGCCTCCACGACGCCCCCTTCGCTCTTCCGGGATATCGTTCCCCCGTCGACGTGCGCCTCGGCCTGCAGGTCGACCGTTCCTCCGGCGCGAAGCTCCCCCTCCGCGCGCCCGGAAAGCGTCCCGGTCATGTCCGTCGACTTCGGCAGGAAAACCGCGAGCGGGGCGAGGTCGATGGTCTGTAGAGACGCCCGGATCCTGCCGCTCGAAGGCATCCGAAGTCGGGCGGGGGCGTCGGACGCGAACGTGAGGGACGCGGAGCCGTCTTTCCCGAGCGCGGCGGACAGCCGGACGCGAATTCCGCCTTCGTCCGCGCGGAGTCGGGCGTGCGCGCTCGGGATCTTCATCTGAAGGTCCCCGCGCCCGATCGTCGCGGACCAGTCCGCTTCCCCGTTGAGCGTGAGGCCCCCGCCGCGCCGCCATTGGCCGCGAATGTCTCCGGAGCTGCGGCCGGCGATTTGCGCGTCCGGAACGGCGGCGGCCAGAAGGGAGAGGTCGAGGTTCTTCCACGTCGCCCGGCCGTCGCCCTCGGCGGGGAAGCCGAGGCGCGCCGGGCGGGCGGACGAGAGGGTTCCGACGAGGCTTCCATTGTCTCCGATGCCCGCGCGAAAGCGCGCCGAGAGCCCACCCTCGTCCCACGTCGCTTCCGCGTCGGCGTGATCCACCGCAATGGTGTGCTCCGCGTGGACGATCCTTCCCGATGCGGAGACGTGCGCGGAGATCCCGATTCCCCCGCTGTCCGGCCAGGAAAGGTCGGCGCGGCCGGAAGTGCGTCCGGAGAGTCGGGTTCCGTGAAGCCAGGGATCTGCGAGCGAGGGGTCGATCGCGTTCCACTGGGCCTGGATGTGCCCGCGCAGCGGGCGCGTCGCGATGTCCGCGCTCCCGCGGACCGACGCGGCGCCCGGACCGTCGAGGAGGAAGGGTGCGATCGTCGCCTTCCCCGACGAGAGGGTTACGGCCACAGGGTCGGCCAGGGACCAGTCTCCGACGTCCCTGTCCCGCGCGGAAAGCGTTTCGATCTTCCCCGTCCACGTTCCGGACCGATAGCCGCCGTGCGCCGCCGCCGAAGCCTCGCCGGCCGCCCACTGAAGCGACAGCGTCGCCCGGTGGGCTTCCGGCGTTCCGCGTACCGCGAGATCGACGGAGTCGATGCGAACGCCCCGGAGGACCAGCCCGCGCCCGCGCAAGCGCACCGCGAACGGCCGGTCCTTGCTTTCCCGCCGGGCCGTGACGGTAAACGACTTCGCGGCGACGTCCGAAACGGTCAGGTTCGACGCCCGGGCCGAAAGCGACCCTTCCGGCGAGCCGCCTTGCCAGCGCGTCCATCCGTGGGCCTTCGCGCTTCCTTCGGTCCCCGGGAGAAGACCGGAGAGCCTGCGGATGTCGACGGAAAACGTCAGGCGCCCCCGCACCCGTCCGCTCGCGCTCGCGTCGAAGCCGTCGCCGTGCACCTCCAGCCGGGCGATCCGCACGTCGTTTTCCGCGATCCGCGCCCTGATCTCGCCCGTCAGCGGCACGTTTCGGAGCGTGCTGTCCAGGAGGCGCCCCCGTACCTCGGCCGACAGGGGCGAGTTCGCCTTCTTGAAGGCGTTCACGGAAAGCTCTCCGTTGACCCGGCCCGGCCACTCGGGCGAGATCCGTGCGGGGTTCAGGGCCTTTGCCCTCAGGAAACCGCCGAAGGCGATCCCGTCCTTCCACCGCAGTCCGAGCGTCCCGCTAAGGTCGCCGTCGAGCCAGTGGCCGGTGAGCCGGGAAACGGAGATCCCCCCGCGATCGCCGGAGATCGTCCCTTCCAGGCTTGCCTTCCGGGGGCCGGAGACGCGGTTGGCCAGCGTGAACCGGCCGCCGTAGTCCCCCGGCGTCCCGCGCAGCGACACGGATCCCTCGATCCGCGTGTGAAATCCCGCCTGCCGGAAGGCGTCGAGCCCGTGGAGCGCAAGCTGCAGGTTCGCATGCGGCTCCCCGTGCGATGCGACCACGGAGGCGTGCCCCGTGACGACCCGGGGTTGCGCGTCCAGCGAGAGCGCAAGGTCGCGCAGCGCCGCTTCACCCCCTCCGTACGACGCCCTTGCCGTCAACCGGACGGTGCTGCGGTCCGCAAGGGTCGCGGCCAGCTCGACCGGCCCCGTCAGACGGGCGCGACGCGCGACGGCGGGACCCAGACGGAAGGAGAGAGAAGCGCTTTTCAGGCGGCCGGCCGTCTTGCCGAAGGTCGCTTTCAGGTCGACTCTCAGGCGCGGCTGGACGAAGCCGGCCGCGAGCGATCCTTCGAGCCGCAGGGACGGCAGGATGGCGCGGAGACCGGACAGCCGCAACGTGCCGTCCGTCCAGGCCACGCGGGCGGCCGCCTCCTCCACGTTCCAGGGCGGACCGTCGGGACGGCGGACGGCGATCTTCGAAAGACGCAGGGAATCGATTCGCGCGGCGACCCACGCCGGGACTCCGCCGACGGCAGGCCACCGCAGTTCGGGCGGCGCCCGTTTCTCCTGCGGGCCTCGGGCCGCGAGGGTTGCCGTCACGCCGTCGATGGCGAGATAGTCGAGGGAGACCGTTGCGGCCAGGAGCGCGAAGGGCCGCAGGCGCAGCTGCACGGAATCGACCGACGCCGTTGCCGAGGGCGCGCGGACGACGAGGGACCGAATGCGAAGTCCGCCGGCGATCGACCCGGAAACGGCCCCGGTTTCCACCGGGTACGGCGCGACCGCGACCGCCTTCCGCACCAGCCACGTCGAGCCCGGAGTGGTCCACAAGAGCCACCCGGCCCCCGCGGCGGCGATCGCCCCGATGCCCAGGAGAATCGCCAGGATCCCCAGGAGGGCACGTTTCCAGCGGGCCGTCAAAACGTCACCCCCAGACTGAAGTGAAGCCGGTAGGAGGGATGGGGGACGTAGAGCTGGCGTGCGAGGTCCACGCGGATCGGTCCCACGATCGTGTAGTACCGAAGGCCGATTCCCGCGCCCTGGTACAGGTGGATATGAGCGGGCGAGTTGAACGCGTTCCCCGCATCGTAGAAGGCGGCGACTCCCCAGTTCCTGCCGATGGCGCGATCGAGTTCCACGCTTCCGACGAGGAGGTTCCTCCCGCCGGTCACCTTTCCGTTGACGTCTTTCGGTCCGAGGGACTGGTACGCGTAACCCCGGACGCTCTGATCGCCGCCCGCGAAAAAGCGCAGGGACACCGGAATCGTCTTCAAGGGATCGTTCTTTTCCGTGTACGCCGTGTCGAGGCGCAGGAGGGTCGAGAACCGGCCCGGCAGGGGAACCACGGCGTTTCCCGAGGCAAGGAACTGGACGAAGGAGGTGTCGGACCCGAGCGCCTGGTGGGTGCCGCGCACTTCCAGGGCGTACTGGTAAGCCTTGCGGGGCCGGGTTGCCTTGCCGCTATATCTCCGCTGCGAATACCGCACGCCGGGCAGGACCACGAACGAGCTCTCTTCCGCTCCCGCGATGGTATCGTCTTCGTACAGGACGCGCAGGTAGACGGACCCCTTTTTGCCCGGGCCGAACGTACGGACCCGTTCGATCTCCCCGGAGACGGAGCGGATGGTGTACGTGTCGGTGTCTTCCTGCTTGAGGCTGAGCGTAAACGACGTAAGGCTCTTCAGGCTGCTGTAGCTCGGAATGGCGTAGGTCGTGTCCAGGGTCTGCCGGACCGGCGAGAGGAAGAAGTTCGCGTCGTACTCGTGCCCGCGGTGAAACACGTTGACATCCTTGTATCGGATGGTGAGCCGCGGTCCGGTGTCCGTCCCGTAGCCGATTCCCGGACGAAGCCGCTTCGGCGCACTCGGCGTAAGGGTGATCCCGACGGGAATGCGCTGCTCCTCGGCCTTGTCCTTCTCCGGAGAGATGATGATTTCCTTGAACCGGTCGGAATCCCGGAAATTCAGCTGCGTCTCGCCGAGCTTCGCGTAGGAGAAGGGATCGCCCGTTCGGAAGGCGACGTACCGCCGAAGGAACCGGTCCGGGTACGTCGGGGCGCCCTGGACGGTCACCCCGTCGAAATAGTAGCGGGGACCGGTGTCGAGCACGAGGTCGATGTCCGCGCGATGCTCCCCCCGGTTCACGCGGATCGTGTGCTCCGGGAAGCGGGCATCGAGATATCCGAGGTCCTGGGCACGGGACTGGAGGGCTCCCTTGGCTCGCTCGTATTCGTCCTGCCGCAGGATGTCTCCCTTGCGGAGCGGGAAATGGTCCACCAGGCCGCGGAGCTGCGGCGCCTGGGCTCCGTCTCCCTCCACGTTCACCCGGACCTCGTCGACCCGGACCGGCTCGCCCGGATCCACGTGGACGACGATGACGACGCTGCCGTCCTCGGTCTTGCGCTCGGTCCGGACTTGGGGCTCGAAGTAGCCGAAGGGCTGGAGGGCCTCTCCGACCGTCTGCGGGGCCTGGCGAACGAGACGGTCCAGCCAGGGTTTCTCGATCTTGCCGTTCCGGACGAGCCCCGGTGGAAGGGCGAGGGCTGCCTGGACGTTCTCGAGCGCTTTGCCCTCCAGGCCCTCGACGCGGAAACTCACCGGTTCGGCGGCCTGCAGGGCGGCGCAGCAG
Source organism: uncultured bacterium (assembly GCA_964459975.1). Classification (GTDB taxonomy): domain Bacteria; phylum Desulfobacterota; class Deferrimicrobia; order Deferrimicrobiales; family Deferrimicrobiaceae; genus CSP1-8. Next base: position 2,976 of record CAYWOT010000039.1, on the reverse strand, counting down.
CAGCAGAGGAGAAGAACAACCCGCGACGCTCCCGCCAGGACGGACACGACCGTCCGGACCCTTCCTCGCCTGTTCCGATCCGACATGACCATCCTTCAAGGTCCGCTTCGTGACGTGTTTCGATTTCCCGGCAACCGCCGGGACGCCTTCTTACGATGCGGATTTGCCGAAAAAAGAGAGGGAAAAAGTTCGGCGGTTTCTACCGTTTCTTGTCCTCCTTCCGCTCCTCCGAACCCCGGAATACCACGTCGAGGCGGACGGTGGCGGCGAACGCGGGGGTGTACTGCCCGCGGTCGCCGCGGGGCCAGGTGACTTCGGGTTCCAGTTCGTAAAAGAGCCAGGTCCGGTAGAAATTCCGGCGGAAGCGCGTAAAGACGCGGTATCCTTGCACGACCGCCGCGGGTCGGGTGTTGCCGGTGACGCCACCCCCCACGGTCCCCGCGCTCCTCGCGGAGAACCGGTGCCGGAGCGAGAGCTCGGATCCCCACTCCAGCCCACTGCTGCTTTCGGACAACGTGGCGGCGTTGGCCCACCGCAGAATGCTCCTCGGGTTCAACTGCCGCTCCAGACTGAATTCGGTGGTCTCCCCGAACCCGTCCTTGGTCCTCCAGAAAACGGTCTCCCGGAATCGGGCAAGGTTTACCTTCCCGATCGGATGCGTGTACAGAAGGCGGCTGCGCGCGAAGTACTCGAAGGGAAGCTGGATCCGGACTCCCGTGCCCACAAAGAGGACGGTCGTGGGCCGCTGCACGACGTTGTAGCGGATCTCCGTGTTCACGATGCTCGTGTTTTGCAGCGTCCGGTCGAATCCCGGGTTCCCCGGGTCTTCGGGAAGCGTGAGGGACGGCTCCGCCTCGTTCTCCCCGAACACGACGAGATGGAGTCTGTTGCTGATCCGGGGAAGGCGGGCGCGCGCGCGGACAGACGTTCGGAAGCGGAACCGGCCTCCCTCCTCCCAGCGCACGGAGTTCCGCCAGCGAAGCTCGTACTCGGTCGGCCGGCTCTCCTCCGTCCGGACGGTGCCGAAGAAGTTATCGAACCAGATCACCCGGTTGAGGATGCTCTGCTGGACCTTGGCGTGCGTTGTGTCCAGAATGGCCCCGGCGAGGGAGGACTTCCGCCCGGAACCTGCTTCCGCCGGAGTCGGCTGCGGCGGCCGTTCCGCAGCGCGCGCCGCCGCAGCGCCCCCGGCTAACGCCAGGCACGCCACAAGGGCCAGCGCACGGACATGCACGTACCGCCATTTGCGTGGATCGGTCATGGCCCCCCTGTGCGGCGCTCGACACTGTACCGCTCGCCATGGCGGATTCTACCGTCTTTTGGGAGCGCAGCGCGAGCGCAGGTTCCCTGCAACTCGGATGCGCCTGTCCCGGTCGGCGGGTTTCGAGGGCCCGGGTGCCGGCCTTGGGACGGCAAACCACCCGTCCGGGTGGCGCATCTGATTTCGTGGATACGACGCAGCGACGAAAAAGGGGGGATACCCGGTGAATTCCACCGACGGCGCCTCGCCGATGACCATTTACCTCGTCAGGCACGCGGATGCCGTCGAACGGCGGGCCGGCACTCCGGACGCGGACCGATACCTTACGCCGAAGGGGCGCGATCTGTTCCGGAAGACCGCGAGAACCATGGTCCGTTCCGGTGCATCCCCCGACGCGATCCTCACGAGCCCCCTCGTCCGTGCCGTCCAGACCGCCGAGATCCTCGCCGAGCGTTTGCGGTTTTCGGGGGAGTGCATCGCGTCGGCCGCGCTGGCGCCGGGCTTCGCGCTGCCGGTCTTCCGGAGCATCTTGTCGGATCTCCCTCCGGTGCGGGAGGTCGCCCTGGTCGGCCACGATCCCGATCTCACGGACCTGGTCCACTCGCTCCTGTCGCTGGACGACCGGTTCCGAATGAAGAAGGGCGCCGTGGTGGCGCTTCGGCTCGACCCGTCCCGCGTTCGAACCTCCGCGGAATTCCTCTGGGCGGCGCTGGGAAAACGCCGGATCGATTCCGCGGAGGACCTGACCGGCTAGGGGCTAGGAAGGCGCGAACTCGTCGCCGAACACGTCGCGGGCGAGTCCGTCGGGGCGAGACAGGATCGGCTGCACCTTGCGGAATTCCCGGCGGCGCATCTCCCGGAAGCGCGACAGGACGGCGGGGTTTCCCCCGCGGCCGAGCACGGACACGATGAAGTGCTCCGCATCGGCCAGAATCGTGTCGAAGTCGTGCAGGTTCCCCAGCCGCGTCTGAAACGCACGGAGACGTTCCAGGGTCTCGTCGGTAACGCGCGGGAAGAGCGGTGCGAAGATCTCCGCCGAGTAGCGGTACTTCTTGAACGCCAGGCGCAGCCGGTGGAGGGACGTCGCGTCGGATTCCCGTGCCGCCTTCTCGCGGAGTGCCAGGACGTCGCATCGTCTCGTCCGGAGCAGCGATGTGGCCAACGCACGGAGCTCGGCGGGGGTCAGACGCACCAAGTCCTTGTGCCGCAAGACGGCAGCGAACTGCGACGGGTCGGCGCCACGCAGGACGGCGCGGGCCCGATTTTGCCATTTTTCCAGGTCGTTGGCGACGGTCAGGGCGTACCGGTAGGACGGGTCATCCCCCTCCGGAACCACCCTTTCGAGCCAGAGCTTCTTGATCTGCGCGTCGCGAAGCCTCCCCAAGGGGGCCATGAGGGACTTCAGGCGCTTCTGCGTCCCGGCGGCGTAGTCCTTCCGCCCCCGGAGCGTCTGGATCACCGCAAACAGCGCGAGAAGCCGGCGGATCGCGACCCTCAGGTCGTGGATCTCCTTCTCGTCGGTCCGCGCGGACGCCCGCAGGAGGCACGTTCGGAACCGGTCGGCCCGTTTCCGGAAAACGGTTTCCAGAAACGTCGTCTCCGGCATACGGCCCCCTTACTCGGCCAGGGACCGCTCGATGGCGTCGACGATCCTCTCGATGCGCCCCAGGTCCTTTCGCCGCCCTTTCCGGGGTCTTACGTCGACGCTCCAGATC
>CAYWOT010000038.1:0-13633 GCA_964459975.1 uncultured bacterium | reverse complement strand
TTAAGGCTCCGGATGATCGAGACGATGTCCGGCGACATCCTGGATGCGGCCAAGGCGATCGCCGCGGCGTTCAAGGCCGAGGGAAAGGTGCTGCTGTTCGGCAACGGAGGCAGTGCGGCGGACGCCCAGCACATCGCGGCGGAATTCATGAACCGGTTCCTGATCGAGCGTCCCCCGCTGCCCGCGATCGCGCTCACCACGGACACCTCCATCCTGACCAGCATCTCCAACGACTACGCCTTCGACGAAATCTTCAGCAAGCAGATCAAGGCCCTCGGCAAAAAGGGGGACATCGCGCTCGGCATCAGCACGAGCGGCAACTCCCTGAACGTGCTCAAGGCGTTCCGCGTGGCGAAGAAGCAGGGGATGGTCACCATCGTCCTCGCGGGGGACGGGGGAAAGGCCGCGTCTCTCGCGGACATCGCTCTCTGCGTCCCGTCGAAGAGCGTTCCCAGGGTGCAGGAGGCGCACGCCGCGGTGGGGCACATCCTGTGCGAACTCACCGACACACTGCTGTTCCGCGAGGTCGGGAAGCGGTGACGACGCTCGATCTCTCCCGGCTCCGCCGGACCTCGCTGCGCGCGCGCAGGAGCAAGGTCTCCTTCAAGGGCTTTGCGCGGCCGGTGCGCAGGGGAATGTCCTTCGCCGCGTTCGTGGAGGGACTCCCGGACTACCTGTCCGCGAAGGATTTCCGCGCCGTGGTGGACGCGGTGATTCGGGCGAAGCGCCGGGGCGCGCCGGTCCTGCTCGGGATCGGGGCCCACTTCATCAAGGTGGGACTCTCCCCGCTTCTCCTCCAGGGCCTTGCGGACGGACTCTTCGACGGCGTCGCGATGAACGGGGCGGGCGTGATCCACGACGTGGAACTGGCCCTGGCGGGGAAGACGTCGGAGGACGTAGCCGCCGGGCTCCGGGACGGCTCGTTCGGCATGGCCCGCGAAACGGCCCGGTTTCTCCACGGGGCGCTGGCGGCCGGCGTTGCGGAGGGGCTCGGCTTCGGCGGGGCGGTTGGAAAGGCCCTCGCGGAATCGCGTGCGCCCCACCGCAGTCGGTCGCTTCTCGCCGGCGCGTGGAGGAGGGGGGTGCCGGTGACCGTCCACGTCTGTGTCGGAGCCGACATCACCCACATGCACCCCGAGGCCGACGGCGCGGCGATGGGCGAGGCGTCTCTCCGGGATTTCCGGACCTTTTGCGGATTGGTGGCGCGCCTGCAGGGAGGGGTCTACCTCAACGTCGGCTCCGCCGTCGTCCTGCCGGAAGTCTTCCTCAAGGCGGTTGCGGTCGCCCGGAACCTGGGGCGAAAGCTGTCCCCGATCACCACGGTGAACCTGGATTTCCAGAAGCTGTACCGCCCCGACGTCAACGTCGTGTCGCGGCCGACCCTAGAGGGCGGAAAGGGAGTCCACCTGATCGGCCCCCACGAGATCCTCTTCCCGCTGCTCATGGCCGCCGTGGCGGAGCGGATCGGCTGACCCCCGTTTCGCCGGCGGGGGCGCGACCCCTTCGGGGGAGGTCCCGCCGCATCACAGCGACGTCTCTTCCCCCGGCCGAAGGACCACCACCCGCGCCCCCGGGGCGGTCTTCTTCATCTCCGCAACGAACCGGTCCGCGTTCGGCTCCAGAATGGGAAACGTGCCGAAATGCATCGGGATGACCGTCCGGGCCTTCAGGAGGGCGGCTGCCTTCGCCGCCTGGCGGTAGTCCATGGTGAAGACCGATCCGATCGGGAGCAGCGCGACGTCCACGGGATAGAGCTCGCCGATCAGCGCCATCCCGGCGAAGATGCTCGTGTCCCCCGAGTGGTAGATGGTCAGGCCCGAGGGGGTCTGGATCACGTAGCCGACGGGCGCCCCGAGCGTGCAGGAGTGTTTCGCCTCCGTCATCGTGAAGGAAAAGCCGTCGAGCACGACGGTTCCGCCCACGTTCATCCCGTTGCCGCCGTGCAGCAACTGCGACTCGGGCACTCCTTTCGCCTTGAGGTCTCCGATCAGCTCGAAGATCCCGACGACCAGGGCCCCGGTCTGGCGGGCGAGCGCGACGGCGTCGACCGCGTGGTCGAAATGGTCGTGGGTCAGGAGCAGAAACTCGGCCTTTCCCACGTCCCCCGGCCCGGAGGGCGCGGTCGGGTTCCCCTCGAACCACGGGTCGATCAAGACGGTCTTGCCGGAGGGATCGCGGAGGGAAAAGCCGGAATGGCCGAACCAGCGGATCTTGACGGGCGGCATCGGGCACCTCCTCTCGTTCGGGTGTGAGGGCGGGGTCGCCTTCCTCTAGTTTACTTATACGGGGCGCCTCGGCGTGCCGTAAAGGGAGATTTGACGCCTTTCTCTTCCCGGGACGCCGTGGTAGAAAAGCCGAAAGGACGCGTGTCGCGGAGGAGGAAAGCGCCGATGCCGGATGCCGAGCGCCCGGAGCGAGCTCCTCGGATCGACGTGGCGGCTCCCAACCGGGTCGACCTGGCCGGGGGCACGCTCGACATCTTTCCCGTGTACCTGCTCGTGCCGGGGTCCATGACCGTCAACGCGGCAATCGGCGTCACGAGCGTTGTCTCGATCCGGCCGGTCCGGCGGGGCGCCCGGCTCGTCTCCGACCGCGGGGTCCGTTCGGTCTCGGCCCGGGATACGCACTCCTTCCCGACGGGAGGCCCGTTCGGACTGGTCGCCGCGGCCCTGAGGCGCTTCCCGCCCCGGACCGGCGTCGAACTGCGATTCCGCAACGAGGCGCCGGTCGGTTCCGGGCTGGGCGCCTCGTCCGCGCTTCTGGTGGCGACGATGATGGCGATGGCCCGGTGCCTCGGCAAGCGGGTCGGCTGGAGGGAAACCGCGCGGGAGGCGACGGAGGTCGAGGCTGCTCACCTGCACGCCCTCACCGGTTCGCAGGACCACATCGCCGCCCTGCGCGGCGGGATCCAGGGCATCCGGTACGAACCGGGCCGGGTGGAGGCCGCGCGGATCGCGCCGGGCACTCCGCGCGGGCGGGCGCTCGAGGCGCACGGGTTCCTGGCGGCGACGGGCCGGTCCCACTTCTCCGCCGGCGTGAACTGGCGGATGGTGCGGCGGGCGCTCGACGGGGACCCCGGCGTGCTCCGGAAATTCCGCGGGATCGCGGGCACCGCGCGGGATGCCTGGGACGCACTGTCCGCGGGGGAAATCGACCGCGTCGGGCGAGCCCTGGGGCGCGAGTGGGCGATCCGCCGCACGATCGCCCCGGGCGTTTCCACCCGGGCGGTGGACGAGCTGTTCTCGACCGCCGCGTTCCGGAGGCGGGTCCTCGGAGCGAAGCTGTGCGGGGCCGCCGGCGGAGGCATGGTGTTCGGGCTGCTTCGGGATCCGGACATGAGGGCTCCGCTGGAATCGCTGCTCCGCCGAAGCGGATTCGTGCCCCGTCCGTTCCTGCTCTCGCGGGGGCCGCGGATCCGGGCCGCGGGAGAAGAAGGCGATGTCCGCTGACCGCTCCGGCGTGTGGGACGTCGCGACGATCGGAGCGGGCCCGGCCGGACTGTTCGCCGCCCGGGCGCTGGCGGGCAGGCTGCGCGTCCTCGTGCTGGAGGAGAAGCGCCGCACCGGCGGGGCCGGAGCGATGACCGACGGCAAGCTCAACCTCTCTCCCCACATCGGGCTCGACCTGCACGAATTGGGTCTGTCGGAGGCGGAAGCCGAGGAGCGGATCGCGGAGATCGACGACGTGTTCCTGGAACACGGAGCCGACCGCGCCCTCTACGGCCTCGACGCGGAGCGGATTGCGTGGTGGCTCGAGCGGGTTTCATGGGTCCGCCGGAAGACCGCCAAGGGATCCTGGGACATCACGCTGCTCCCGGCGCGGCAGCGGCACATGGGAACGGACCTGGCTCACCGCGTCGTGGGCCGGATGACCGAGGCTCTCCGGGCGAAGGGGGTGGTCTTTTCCCTTCTCACGCGCGTGGAGGACGTCCGGGTGGGCGACGACGGGACGTTCCTCCTGCGCAGCGGCAAAGAGGAGTTCGCGTCCCGGTACGTGCTGGCGGCGCCGGGCAGGGAGGGCGCCTACTGGTTTCGCGAGGTCGCCCGCCGGATCGGTGCGAGCGTCCGATACGGCGCCATCGACATCGGATGCCGCGTCGAGGTATCCCGCACGGTGTACGACGAGATCACGCGGGTGCTCTACGACCCCAAGTTTCTGTTCGTGACCCCCACCTACGGCGACCGCACGCGGACCTTCTGCACGAACCCGGGCGGACGGGTCCGCGTGGAGATGCGGAACGGATGCCGGCTGGTGAACGGCGACGCGCTGAAAAGCCGGAAGACGCCGAACAGCAACTTTGCGATCTTGAACACGGTCTCGATGACCGAGCCCGTCCAGGACACGACCGAGATGGGGCGCAAGGTCATGGAGTTCGCGAACTTCTGGGGCGGCGGGGACAGCCTGGTGGTCCAGCGCTGGGGCGATCTCACCGAAGGCAGGCGCTCCCGGGCCGAAACGTTCCACTCGGCCGCCCTGGGGTACGACAAGATGATGCCCACCCTTCCCCTGGGCCCCGGCGTGACGCCGGGGGATATCTCCTATGCCTATCCGGGGCGGATCGTGGACAACTTGCGCGAGAGCCTGCTCCTCCTGGCGCGGGTCATCCCGGGCGTGGCGCATCCGTCGACGACCGTCTATGTTCCCGAGATCAAGTTCTACGACACGAAGTACGTTACGGACCGATACCTCGAAACGACCGTACCCAATCTGTTCGTGGGCGGCGACGGCGTGGGAAAATCCCGGGGCATCGTCGGTGCCGCGCTCAACGGGATCCTCGCCGCGGAGGGAATTCTGCGCAAGGAGGGCAAAAGGTAGGGCCTTCGCGCGGCGCGCGCCGGATCACGAACCCAGGGTCAGGACCCCCGTTCCCTGAAGCCGGTCTTCCTTGAGCATCCGAAGCGCGCGGTTCGCCTCCTCGAGCGGGAAGAGGGTCACGTTGGGTCGGAGGGGAATCTCCGCCGCCTCGCGGAACATGTCCTCCCCGTCCTGCCGCGTGTTCGCCGTGACGCTCCGGACGTTCTTCTCGTAGAACAGACATTCCTCGTACGGCATGCGCGGAATGTCGGTCATGTAGATTCCGGCGAGCGACAGGGTCCCCCCCTTTCGGAGGCGGCGGAGTGCCGCGGGGACGAGCTCGCCCGCCGGGGCGAACAGGATCGCCGAGTCGGCGGGCGCCGGCATCTCCGCGGCATCTTCCCCCGCCCAGGACGCCCCCATCCTGCGGGCCAGATCCCGGTGCGAGCTCCCCCGGGAGACGACGAACACCTCGCATCCTCGGTGCAGGGCGAACTGGATGACGATGTGGGCGGACGAGCCGAAGCCGTAGATCGCCAACGTTCCGCCGGGGGGCAGGTCCGCCCTCCGCAGGGCGCGGAACCCGATGATGCCCCCGCACAGAAGCGGCGTGGCCTCGGCGTCTCCGAAGACTTCGGGGATCCCGTAGGCGTACGCCTCGTGCACCACCGCGTATTCGGCGTATCCGCCGTCGCGGTGATACCCCGTGAACAGCGGCCGCTCGCACAGGTTTTCGCGGCCCGCCCTGCAGAACGGGCAGGATCCGCAGGTCCGCGCGAGCCAGGCGATCCCCACCCGGCTGCCGACGGGGAACCGCTCCGCGCCCGGTCCGACCGCGTCGACCGTGCCCACCACCTGGTGTCCCGGGATCACCGGGGTCCGGCGGGGCGGCAGATCGGCCTCGATCACGTGCAGGTCGGTGCGGCAGAGCCCGCAGGCGGACACCCGGACCCGGATCTCGCCTTGGCCCGGCGACGGGACCGGGACGTCCTCGAGCGCGAGGGGAGCGGTCTCGATCGGTCCCCTCGCTCGAAGGAGCATCGCTTTCATGCCGCGAAGTCTCCGGGGTCGAGAATCTCGTATCCCGCCTCGCGCAACGCCTCGCGGATGGGGGACACGTGGAGGGTGGCGATCCGGAAGAAGACCGCCCGCGTGCCCGGCTCGGTGTGGCCGGTGGTGAGAATGCTCGTGATGTTCACGTGGAAGGTCTTGATGATCGCAACGATTCCGGCGATCCCTCCGGGGACGTCGGGCACCACGACCTCCAGGCGGCTGCTGACCTCTCCGACCCCCAGCGCCTCGATGAACGCTTCGAGGATGTCCGTTCGCGTGATGATTCCGACGACCTTGCCGTTGTTGTCGACCACGGGCAGAGCGTTGACGCGGAAGTCGTGCAGCAGGACGATCGCGTCCTCGAGAGAATCCTGAACGGTGGCGGTGACCACCTTCCGGGTCATGATCTTCTCCGCGGGGGTGTTCGCCAGGATTTCCTCCATTTCCTTCTCCGACGTGCCCGGCAGAAGCTCGACGGGAAGCATCGCCTCCCGGATGTCGCGGTCCGACAGGATGCCGACGAGCTTGCCGTCGTCGACCGTCACGGGGAGCTGGTGCACGTTGATTCCACGCATCCGGCGGCGCGCTTCCTGGAGAGAGTCGGAAGGAGCGATCGTCGCAACGTTCCGCCGCATTCTTCGGGTCACGAACATCTTCGGATCCTCCGTATCCCCGGGGTCAGTCCTTCTGGAGTTCCCGGATGTGGATTTCCGTGCACCGCGTGAGGGATTCCGGTTCGTATCCCCCTTCGAGCAAGGATACGATGCGGCCCCCGCACAGGTCGTTCGCCAGCCGGACCGCGAATCTCGTCAGGAACCGGTAGCCGTCCTCCGTGAGCTGCATGTCCGCCAGCGGGTCGTCGCGGTGCCCGTCGAAGCCCGCCGACACGACCAGGAACTCGGGTCGGAAGTGCTCCACCGCGGGGCCGACGACCCGCTCGAACGCCAGCCGGTACTCTTCGTCTCCCGAGCCGGGCGCCATCGGCACGTTGAGGGTCGTATCCTCTCCCGCCCCGTTTCCCCGCTCCCACCGCCGCCCGGTCCCCGGGTACAGGAATGCCGGATTCTCGTGGACGCTGACGTAGAGAACCGACGGGTCCTCCCAGAAAATGCTCTGGGTGCCGTTGCCGTGGTGGACGTCCCAATCGAGGATCGTCGCCCGGGCGATCCCGTAGCGTGCCTGGAGATGCCGGACGGCGATCGCGGCGTTGTTCAGGAGGCAGAAGCCCATGCCCTCGCTGCGGCCCGCGTGGTGCCCCGGGGGGCGCACGGCGCAGAACGCCCGGTCGGCCTTGCCCGACGCGACGGCGTCGATGCCGGCGATGCCGCCGCCCGCCGAAAGGAGGGCGGTGGTGTACGAGTTCCGGGTGAGGTAGGTATCCTCCGCGTCAAGGGTCAGGTCGCCCCGGCGGCAGGAGCGTTCCAGCTTCTTCAGGTATTCGGGATCGTGCACGCGGAGAACGTCGGCTTCGCCCGCCTGGTCCGGAGTGACGTGCAGCAGCGTATCCCACAGGCCCACTTGCTGCAGGTGCCGGTTGATCGCGATCAGCCGGCCGGGCGACTCCGGGTGATCGAAAGGGGGGACGTGAAGCAGATAGTCCGCATGGTAGACGTAGGCGACGCGTTTCATGCAGGCTCCGGGAATTGATCTTACCATATCGGCTATAGTAGGAGTATGTGGGGCCTCTGGGTGTTGTGGGCGCTCGCGGCCGTGCTGTTCGCCGCGTGCGGCGCCGCGGCGACGGCGCTGCGGTCGTCTCTTCTCATCGTGGGCGAAGAAGGACTGGCCGAGGACGCGTCTGCCGGAGACACGCTCGCGGCGAGGCTTTTGGCCGCCGTCCGCGATCGGTCCGTCCGTCATCCCTTTTCGTTGTGGGCGGCTGCGTCCGCGTGCAAGGCGGGCGCCGCGGCATGCGCGGGGGCGGCGGCCTTTCCCCTTGTCGCGCTCCTGCGGGGCGGCTCGGGAGTCGCCGCGGGTGCCGGCTGGATCCTCGGTTTCCTGCTCCTCCTCTTCACCCTCGAGAACCTCGCGACCCGAAGCGCGATGACCCGCCCACGCCGCATCCTGCGGCTGGGGGGGAGGGCGTGCCTGTACGCGCTGCGCGGCTCCGGGCCTCCTGCGAGGTTCCTGGACCGCCTCGGCCGGCTGCTGTTCGGGGCGGGGTACGTCCCCGAGGCGCTTCCGGACATCCGGTTCGGGTCGGAGGAAGGGATCCTCGACGTCATCGAGGAGGGGGCGGAGCACGGGACGATCGAGCCCGGGGAGGAAGAGATGATCGAAGCGGTCCTGCGGTTCGGAGAGACCGTCGTCGACGAAGTCATGACGCCCTGGACCGACGTTGTGTGCCTGCGGAAGGGGACGACCTACGAGGACGCGGCGGCGGTCCTCGCCCGGACCGGCTTCTCACGCTATCCGGTGCTGAGCCGGGACGGACGGGACGTCGAGGGCATCCTCGCCGCGCGCAGCCTCTTCTTGCCCGGGGCCTCCGACGGGTGGGAACGCTTGGTCGAGAAGCCCGTCTTCGTCCCCGAGTCGATGAAGGTGTCGGAGTTGCTCCGCCAGTTCCAGAGGACGCGGGTCCACCTGGCCGTCGTCATCGACGAGCACGGCAAGCTGTGCGGCGTCATCACGATCCAGGACCTGCTGGAGGAGATCGTGGGGCGGATGGCGGAGGGGACGGAAGCTCCCGAGGCCCCCGAATGGGAGAAGGACGGGGCGCTGTCGGTCCCCGCGGCGACGCCGGTGCGCGTCCTGCGGGACGAGTACGGCATCGACATCCCCACCGGCGACACCTATGAGACGGCGGGCGGCTTCGCGCTCGACCGCCTCCAGGACGTTCCCGAAGGGGTGGTGACCTTTCTCGCCCACGGATACCGCATCACCGTCGCGGAAACGGAGCGGTTCCGGATCCGGCGGCTCCGGTTCGAGAAAGTGGGCGCTACCGGAACTCGGTGATCTCCTCCGGCGGTTTGCGCGGCGGCTTCGGGGGCGACGAATCCGGCTTTCCCAGTGCGACGATCGCGAGGAGTTCCTCGGGCGGGCGCACGGAAAGTGCCGATTCGAGCTCCGGCTTGGCCACCAGCGGACCGGTCATCCAGCATGTTCCGTATCCCAGGGAATGGGCGGCCAGAAGAAACTGGGTGATCGCGGATGCGACGCTCTGCAGACCGGCGTTCACGTGGTAGCGGCGGACCCTGTGCCGCTCCGGGTCCTTTTCCCGAAGGTGGCGGTCCGTTGCGGACTCGTAGGGTCGTCCGACCACGCAGACCGCGGCGGGGGCCGCCGCGAACAGATTGTGGTAGGTGATCTTCCCCTCCGGAACCTCCTTTCCGGTGACCCGGGCGAGGACTTCGTCGACGATCCCCCTCATCCGGGAAAGCAGCTCCGCGTCCTGCACGGCGAGGAACCGGACGTTCTGGGCGTTCCCCGCGGAGGGCGCCCAGGAGGCCGCCTCGACCATCTTGAGGATCTTCTCCCGGGGAACCGGATCCTTGCGGAATTTCCGGATGCTCTGCCGCCCCTTCATGGCGTCGAAGACGTCCATCCTGCGTTCCTCCTCGTACGAGAGTTCCCGAACGGCCGGCCCGCGAATGCGGCCGTGCGCGGGGGCCGCCACGCGCGTTCTTCTTACGGAACGACCAGCAGCACTTCGACGTCGCGCTTCCCGCTTCCGGCGGCCGCCCGCACCTCCACGTGCGGCGTCGGGCTGGACTTCGCCAGGACGGACCGGATCTCGTCGGCCTGCGACGCCGCTCCCGTCGTGATGTAGAGCGCCGCCTCGGGAAACGCGCTCGCCGCCCGCTCCATTTCCCCGAGCGCCTTCCGGCCGGCGCTCGAAAGCGAAATCCCGCCCTCGCCGAACAGCACGCTGCCGGGGATGCGGACGCGCACGGCGGGACCGACCGGCTCCGTCGCAATGCGGGGCGAGATGTCCGCGAAAGCCCTGGCGAGCTCGGTGAAACGGTCTTCGCGCAGCTTCGTCCGCCGCGTTTGCTCCTCCTGGACCCGTCCAACGCCTCCGCGCAGGATGTCCTGTTCCCGCCGGATCGAGTCGACGTCGGAGGCGTCCGCGACGGTCTTCTCCGTGCGGGAGAGGGCCGCCTTCCGCACGGCCGCCTCGGCCCGCAGGCGCTCGCGGTCCGCTTCGCACGCCTGCGCCCGTGCGTTCAGTTCCTGGATCCGCTTGCCGGTGGCCTTCTCCTTTTCCAGCAGTTCCGAGATCAGCTCTTCCCGCGTGATCCTCGTACCCTCGAACTGCCTGTGGATCGCGTCGAGCCTCTCCCGGGTCTCCTTGAGCTCCGCCTCCCGTCCCCGGAGGCGCCCGGCGAGCGCCTCGCGCTCCCGGTCTCCTTTCGCCAGGCGCGCCCGGACCGCGGCGTAGCGCTCCTGGAGTGCGCTCCTTTCCTTTTTGGCGGCGCCGAGCGCGTCGCGCAGCGAGTCCGCTTCCCTGGCCTTGGCTTCGTATGTGGAGGTCGTGACGAAGCACCCTCCCGCGCCGAGCGCGAGCGCCACGATAGGGACGATCCACCGAAATGCCTTTGGCGGCAACCGTTTCTCCCGGGGTCCGTCGCTTGCGCGGGGCATGAAACATTTTACTTTCCCCCCCCTTTTTAATAAAGTTCTATTTAATCCGGTACCGGCCGAGCGCCGGGACGGTCTGCGAAAAAGGCGGGTCAGCGTGGGTGGATCCCGGACTGAACTTCTCGATACCTTCCTGAAACTGGGCTATCTGTCGCCTGCGTCCCTCGCGGCCGTCAAGGGGCGCGGCGACCGGCAGGGGATTCCGGCGGTGGAGGCGGCCCTGTTGTCCGGCGTCCTCCACCCGGATGCGAAGGGATGGATCCTTTCGAAAACCTTGGGGATTCCGTTTCTCGAGGTCGACCCCGGGGCGGTACCGCTCTCGCTGTCGGAGCTCGTTCCCGAGGCGGTTGCTCGGGAAAACCTGGCGGTCCCGGTTTCGCGCGACGACGGGCGCTTGACCCTGGCCGTCGCCGACCCGTTCCGCCACGAAGCCTTCGCCCGCATCGAGGAGATGACGGGCCAACGCGTCCGCCTGGTCATCTGTTCCGTGCGGGCGATCGCCGACATCCTCGATCGGTTCTACCCGGATTCCCTTCCGCTTCCGGCCGACGAGATCTCCGGGGGGAGGATCGGTCGGGAGGAGGCGCGGGAGTGGCTGGCTCGCGGCCGGGGACGGGGGCTGGCGAAGAACGTCGTCCTCCACGCCGTGCGGCAGGGTCTTTCGACGGTCCGCATCTGCCCGTCCGGACGGAACGTGGTGGTCGAGGGAGACGCGGAGGGGCGAAAGACCATCCTGCTCTCGTTTCCGCTCCGCCGGCGGGAGGCGGTCGCGGCATCCTTCCGGGATCTGGCGGGGATTTCCTCCGGTTCGGCGGCCGAGGCGACCTTTCAGCTGGAGACGGAAACCGGGATCCGCGCCTTCCGGATCAGCGTTCTGAAGGGGCTTTCCGGACAGGAAACGATCGTCAAGGTTCTCCCGGACCTGCGGTCCGCGATCGCGCTGGACTCGATCGGTTTCTCTCCGGACCAGATCGAGGTGACCCGCCGGCTCCTGTCGACGCGGAACGGCCTCTTCCTGGTTTCCTCGCCCGGCACCGGGGGCATCGCGACGACGATCTTCGCGATGCTTCGCGAAACGTTCCGCGCGGGAAGTCGCGTCGTCACCGTCGAGGAATCCCACGCGTTTCGCAACGACGGCTACCTGCAGCTCGAGCGCCAGGAGGCCGACAGGCAGTTCGGCGGCAAGTGGACGACCCTGGCGGAGCGGCTCGAGCCCGACGCGCTGATGATCGAGCGCGTGGCGGACCGGCAGGAGCTGCTCGACCTGATCCACATCGCGCGCAGGGGGGTGCCCGTGTTCTGCGGCGTGGGCGCGATCAACATCCGCCGGGCGCTTCAGATCCTGTTCGCCGTCGACGCCGATCCGTTCATCCTGGCGCGCGTCGTCCAGCTCGTCATGCACCTGCGCCTGGTCGACCTGCTGTGCCCCGACTGCCGCAGGGCGGTCCCCGCAGTGCCGTCCCTCCGGCTCGTCGACCCCCGGTATCGGGAGCGGCTCGACGTCTTCATCCGGGGGGTTTCCTTCTACGTGCACGCCGGGTGTCCCCGCTGCCGCGGAACGGGGTACTCCGGAAAGATGGCCCTGTTTGATCTTCTTCCGTTCACCCCCGGCGTCCAGAACATGGTCCTGGACGACGCGCCGCTCGAGGAGCGGCTCGCGCGCATCGTCGAAGATAATCTCCAGTCCGCCATCCCGTCGGCGGAGGATCTCCTGCGGCGGGGTTTGGCGACGTTCGATGATGTGCTTCCGTTCTTCCGGTAGATGGAGGAGCGTGCGCCGGAAGATCGGTCCGCCCGGACGGGAAGGACCGCGAGCGCTGCAGGCCGCGGCCGGGGAGGGGCCGTGCCGCCGCCCGAGAGGACGAAATGAACGAGCCCACCCTGAACGCGATGTTCCTCAACCGGATCGAGGAGGGGGGCGACGCGGTCCGCTACCTCGTTCCGCGGGGCGGAACGTGGGTCCCGATGACGTACCGGGAGGTCGGAGCGGCCGTCCGGGAGATCGCGGGCGGTCTGATGGCCCTGGGTCTTTCGCGGGGCGACAAGGTGGCGATTCTCTCGGCGACGCGGGTCGAGTGGTGTCTGGCGGACATCGCCGGCATCCTCGGGGGATTTGTCACGGTCCCGATCTACCCATCGAGCGTCCCGGACCAGGTCGAATACATCCTGGCCCATTCGCGGGCGCGCGCCGTGTTCGTCGAGGACCGGTTGCAGGAGGAGAAGATCGCCGCGATCCGTGGGCGGCTGCCGTCGCTCTCGACGGTGATCCGGTTCGAGGGGGATGCGGAGGCCGTCGCGGGCGAAGCCCTCGACCTCCCGGGACTGCGCGCCCTGGGGATCGAACACGCGGCGGCCCATCCCGAGGCGCTGTCCCGGCGCGCGGAAGAGATCCGTCCCGAGTCCGATCTCACGGTCATCTACACGTCGGGGACGACCGGACCCCCGAAGGGAGCGCTCACCCGGCACCGGAACTACGCGTTCATCGTCACCTCCGCCCTGCAAGCGTGCGCCGTCCGGAGGGGCGATGTCTTTCTGCAGTTCCTGCCCATGGCTCATTCGCTGGGCAGGCTCGAGCATTTCCTCACGTTCGATGCCATGGCGGTGTCCGCGTTCGCGCGCGAGATCCGGACGGTTGGAGACGACCTGGCGTCGGTCCGGCCGGAGATCATGATCAGCGTTCCGCGGCTGTACGAGAAGTTCTACGCGCGGGTGCTCGCCAGGGTCGAGGAGAACGGGGCCGCCGCGCGGGTGATCTTCCGCTGGGCGCTCGGGGTAGGGCGCCGGACGTCCCGATGCCGTCAGCGCAAAGAGCCGGTGAAGGGGCTCCTGGCCCTGCAGCTCGCCGTCGCGGAGCGCCTGGTGTTCCGGAAGGTTCGGGAACAGCTGGGGGGACGGCTCCGGTTCGCCATTTCCGGAGGCGCACCGCTGTCGCCGGAGATCGGCGAATTTCTGCATGCGCTCGACGTGCTGATCCTCGAAGGGTACGGGCTCACGGAGGACTCCACGGTGACCGCCGTGAACCGCATCGACGACTACCGCTTCGGGACGGTGGGGAAGGCGCTTCCGGGCACCGAGATCCGGATCGCGCCGGACGGGGAGATTCTCGTGCGGGGCCCCCACGTCTTCCAGGAGTATCTCGGCGAGCCCGAAGCGACGCGGCAAGCGATCGACGCCGAGGGATGGCTGCACACCGGCGACGTCGGCG
>CAYWOT010000037.1:0-13896 GCA_964459975.1 uncultured bacterium | reverse complement strand
CGATCCGCGGTGTGCCGACTGCACGGTGCACTCGGGGTTCGAGCCGAGCGCCGTCCTCGACTCGGCGGCGAGGCCCTGGACGGCGCTGGCGGTCACGCTGCGCGGTCCGGGCCGGACGGCGCGCCGGGACCGTTGACGCGAAGCCGGTGGGAGAACGGCGTGCCGATACGGAGGAGCGCCGGGCGCGGTCCTGCGCGGAAAGGGCCGCCCGCTGGGGCGCGCCGTTCCTTCTTTTTCTGGTTCTTCTTGAGGCCGGAGCCTGCGTGCACATGGTGCCGCGCCGGGATCTTCCCTTTCCCCTTACCACGGACCGCTTCGCCGACCCCGTGAAGGTCGTTGTCATTCCGCTTCCGGTGATCGCGGAGAGTCCCAACGAGGGAGTGACCGCCGGCGGGCTGGCCGCGTTCCTCCTGCATGACCGCAACGGCGACGTCGACACGCTGGTCGCGCCCCAGGTCAACTACAACCCCAATTTCGGAACCACCGGGACCCTGTACGGGACGTTCTACCTGTCGCCGGCGCGGGCGCTCGAGGTCAACCTCTCCCGCTCGACGAAGGTCAACGACGACTTCGAGGTCTCGTTCCGGGACAAGACGTTCTTCGGAGGAAGGCTGGCCCTCAAGACCTTTCTCTTCGCCTTTACCGACGGCGCGGCGCGGTTCTACGGGTTCGGGCCGGGAAGCCCCCAGTCCGCCCAAAGCAACTTCGGCGACCGTGAGGTCGGGGTTACCCTGTCGGCGGGGTACACCGTCGTGGAGCACATCCAGATCGTGGTCGGCGAACGGTACCGGGACGTGGACGTGGTGCGCGGCGCGGTGCAGTCGCTTCCGTTCACCCGGGATGCGTTCGCGGCCGCGGGGGTGCCCGGCCTCGACGGGTTCACGACGCACGCCCAGCGCCTCGCCCTCATCTACGACACCCTGGACCAGGCGGACCTGCCCACCCGCGGGATTCGCGCGGAAGCCTTCCTCGAGGAGAGCTTCAAGGCGCTCGGAAGCTCCTCCGGCTTCACCCGGTACGGGTTCGAGACGAAAGGGTTTTTCCCCGTGGACGACGCCCGGTACGTCACGGCCGTTCGCCTCTTCTGCAGCGATGTCCGGGGCAGCGACGTTCCGTTTCTGGAACAGAGCATCCTGGGGGGCGAGGACACCCTGCGGGGGTTCGGCCGGAACCGCTTCATCGACCGGGCCAGCGTCCTGGTAAACCTCGAGGAGCGGATTCGCATCGCCCGATGGGAGATCTTTCACGTGACCTCCGACTGGGAGATCGCCCCGTTTCTGGACGTCGGCGTGCCGGCGGACTCGCTCGGCGACATTCACGCGAGCGACGCGGAGGTCAATCCCGGGATCGGCTTCCGCGGCGTTGTGCGGCCGAACATCGTCGGCCGGATCGACGTCGGCTACGGAAGCGACGGTGTCGCGGTGTTCGTCGGGCTCGGGTACCCGTTTTAAGAGGGAGGCGGACGCGTTGATCCTTTCGTCCATCTCGTCCATCGCCTGCGGGGTGCTCTTCGCGGCGGGCCTGGCGGGGATCGTGTATCTCCTGGCGGCCCTCCGGGCGGTCGCGGCCTTCGCGCGCCGGCGGGGCGAGAAGCCGGAGGGGCCCTGGCCGCCGGTGACGGTCCTCAAGCCGGTCTGCGGCGCGGAACCCGGCCTCTACGAGAACCTCCTCTCGTTTTGCGACCAGGACTATCCCGTCTTCCAGGTGGTCTTCGGCGTCCGCGCCGCGGACGACCCGGCGATCCCGGTTGTGCGGCGCGTGATCCGCGAGTCGTCGGGGTGCGACGCGGTCCTCGTGATCGGCGGCGGCGCGGTGGCGGACAACGCGAAAGTGGCCAACCTGGCCGGCATGACGCCGCGGGCAAAGCACGACCTGCTCGTGGTCGCCGACAGCGACATGAGGGTCGGCCGCCGGTATCTGGAGACCGTCGCTTCGGCGTTCCGCGATCCCCGGACGGGGGCGGCGACCTGCCTGTACAGCGGGACGCCGGCGGCGGGACTTGCCTCGACGCTCGGCGCACTGTACATCAACGACTGGTTCCTGCCCTCGGTGCTCGTCGCCCTTTCGCTTCAGGAACTGACGTTCTGCCTCGGCGCGACGATGGCCGTCCGGAGGGAGGCGCTGGACGCGATCGGGGGCTTCGAAGCGCTCGCCCCCTACCTGGCGGACGACTACATGCTCGGGGCCCTGGTGGCCCGGCACGGCTACGGAGTGCGCCTCTGCCGGTACGTGGTCGAAACGATCGTCTCGGAGGCGGGACTGCGTTCGCTCCTGGCGCACGAGCTGCGGTGGGCGCGCACGGTCCGTGCGTGCCGGCCCGCCGGGTATGCGTTCTCGTTCCTCGGAACCGGCGCGGTTTCCCTGGCCGCGCTGTTCGCGGTCGCATCGGGCTTCGGCGTCCCCGGTCTTGCGCTTTTCGCCGTCGCGGCGGCCCTCCGCGTCGTGCTGCACGGCGCGGTCCGCCGGGCGGTGCGGGTCCCGGGGCCGTACGCTCCCTGGCTTCTCCCTTTTCGCGAACTGCTCTGCATGGCGGTCTGGGCCGCCGGACTGCGCGGCCGTGGTGTAAGATGGAAGGGAAGGCGGCTGTCGGTCCGGCCCGACGGAACCATCACGACGAACGGAGCAAGGCGCACGCCATGAAGACCCTGTTTCTCAATCCCCCGTCGTTCAACGGCTTCGACGGCGGAGCCGGGGCGCGCTACCAGGCGCGCCGCGAGATCCGGTCGTTCTGGTACCCGACGTGGCTCGCGCAGGCCGCGGCGATGGTTCCCGAGAGCCGTCTCATCGATGCTCCGGCACGCGGGATGTCCGTGGACGACGTCGTTCCCCTCGCGGGCGACTTCGCCCTCGCGGTCCTGCACACGAGCACGCCTTCGTTTTCGTCGGACGTAAAGGTCGCCGAGGCGCTCAAGGCCGAAAATCCGGCCCTCTTGATCGGGTTCGTCGGGCCCCACGTCTTGGTGTCGCCCGAGTCCTCTCTCCGCGCATCGGAGGCGATCGACTTCGTGGCGGGGAGCGAGTTCGAGCAGGCCGTCCGGGAGATCGCGGACGGGAATCCGCTCGCCCGCGTCGAGGGCATCGGCTACAAGGCGGACGGGCAAGTCGTCCGGAACCCCGACCGCCGTCCGCTTGAGGACATGGATACGCTTCCGCACGTCGTCGACGTCTACCGGCGCGACCTGGTCGTCGAGGACTATTTCATCGGCTATCTGCTGCATCCCTACGTCTCCCTGTACACGGGGAGGGGGTGTCGGTCGCGGTGCACGTTCTGCCTGTGGCCTCAGACGATCGGCGGGCACCGGTACCGGACCCGGAGCCCCGAAAACGTGGCGTCGGAAGTGGCGAAGGTCCGCCGTTATTTTCCGCGGGTCCGGGAGATCTTCTTCGACGACGACACGTTCACCGACGATCTTCCCCGCGCGGAGGAGATCGCGCGGCGGCTGGGTGCGATGCGCGTGACCTGGTCGTGCAGCGCCAAGGCGAACGTCCCCCGCGCCACTCTTCGGACGATGCGCGAAAACGGCCTTCGCCTCCTCCTGGTCGGGTATGAATCCGGTTGCCAGGAGATCCTCAACGCGATCCGGAAGGGGACGCGCGTGGACGAGGCCCGGCGGTTCACCGCCGACTGCCATGATCTGGGAATCGCCGTACACGGGACGTTCATCGTCGGGCTTCCGGGCGAAACGACGGAGACGATCGAGCGAACCATCCGCTTCGCGACGGAGATCGACCCGCACACCATCCAGGTTTCCCTGGCGGCGGCCTACCCGGGGACGGTGTTGCACCGGCAGGCCGTGGAAAACGGCTGGCTGGCCGAAGACGGCCTGCGGTTCGTGGGCGACGACGGCGTGCAGGTGAGCTCGCTCTCGTACCCGGACCTTTCCCGGGAGGACATCCACAAGGCCGTGGAAACGTTCTACCGTCGTTTCTATTTCCGGCCGGGGAAGATCCTCGAGTTCGTCGCCGAGATGGCTGCGAGCCCGCGCATGCTTGTGCGGAGGCTGCGCGAAGGGGTGGAGTTCTTACGGTTTCTCGCCGCGCGGGGGTCCTGAGCCTGAAACGAGTCATCCTCACGGGGGACGACTTCGGCCTCGACGTACGGGTCAACGAGGCGATCGAGGACGCGCACCGGCGCGGGATCCTCACCTCGGCGAGCCTGATGGTCGCGGAGGAGGCGGCCCGCGATGCGGTCCGGCGGGCATCCGGCCTCCCGGGCCTGCGGGTCGGCCTTCACGTCGTCGTGTCGCGCGGCCGTGCCGTGCTCCCGGCGGCGGAGATCCCGGACCTGGTCGACGGGGAGGGAAGGTTCCGCCGCGGCCTCGCCGGCGCGGGGGCGCGCTACTTTCTGCTGCCCGCGGCGCGCCGGCAGCTCGCGGCCGAAATCCGCGCGCAGTTTGCCGCCTTCCGGGAAACGGGCCTTCCGCTGGACCACGTGAGCGTCCACAACCACATGCAGCTCCACCCGACCGTCCTGGGCGCGATCCTTAAGGCCGCCCGGGAATTCGGGCCGGCGCCGGTGCGGCTTCCGTACGAACCGTTCCTGCCCTCGTGGCGTGCGGCGGGCGAAGGGTTCTTCCGGCGGTTTCTGTCGTGGCTTCTGCTCGCTCCCTGGGCCGGCTGCGCGCGGTTCCGTCTGGGCAGGGCAGGGGTGCCGTGCAACGATTACCTGTTCGGCATGTACGACGCGGGGCGGATGCGGAAGGACCGCGTCCTTCGGCTCCTCTCCCTCCTCCCGCCGGGGGTCTCGGAGCTCCACTTCCATCTTTCCTGCGGCGCGTGGCCGGACCCGGACGCGCGCGGCTACGAACCGGAAGGAGAGAGGGAGGCCCTCGCGAGCGTGCAGGTCGCCGAGGGGCTGCGGGAAGCGGGCGCCACGGCCGTGGGTTTTCGCGACCTTTCCGGGGCCGCGCCCGAATGAAGCGAGCGGCGACGGTCCTCTGGCTTGCGGGAATGGCGCTCGTCGTGGCGCTGATCGTCCTGCAGGGCGCCGCCGAAGTCGGGTCCTATCTCGAAACCGCGGGTTGGGGACTCGTGGGCGTGTGCGCCTACTACCCGATCGCCCTTGCCGTCGATACCGAGTGCTGGCGGCTGCTGTGGCCGCCGGCGTCCCGACCGCGGTTCCGGTTCCTCCTCGCGCCGCGCTGGATCTGCGATGCGGTCAACGGTCTTTTGCCCGCGGCGCAGATCGGCGGTGACGTGGTCCGGGCGCGGCTGCTGGTCCTCTCCGGCGCGCCGGGTGCCGACGCGGGCGCAAGCGTCGTCGCGGACCTCACCGCCGGCGTGGTCACGGAGATCCTCTTCACGCTTCTGGGGATCGCCCTGCTGCTGCCGCACGAAGGGGCCGGGACGACGACGGCCGCTCTGCTCGCCGGCGTGGCGCTGTTCGCCGTCTTCGTCTCCCTCTTTTTCGTCGCGCAGCGCAACGGCCTGTTCCGCAGCCTGGCGCGCCTGCTCGAGCGGGTCGTGCGCGTCGGGGACTGGCGTGCGATCACCGGAGGCGCCGAGGCGCTCGACGCCGCGGTGTCCGGGATCTACCGGAGACGCCGCGCCTTCTTCCTGGCCTGTCTCTGGCGGATGGCCGGCTGGTTCGCGGGAGCGATCGAGGTCTGGCTGGCGCTTCGGTTTCTCGGACGTCCGGTCGGCGCCGTCACGGCCGTCATGCTGGAGAGCCTGGGGCAGGCCGTGCGGCATGCGGCCTTCGTGGTTCCGGGTGCGCTGGGCGTCCAGGAAGGCGCCTTCGTCCTCCTGTGCGGCGCGGTGGGGCTCGGTCCCGACACCGGCCTTGCGCTGTCGCTCATGAAGAGGATCCGTGAGCTTCTGCTCGGCCTGCCCGCGCTCCTCGTCTGGCAGGTCGTCGAGGGGCGCAGCGCCTGGCACCGCCGCAAGGCCGCGTGAGGGAAGCCTCCAAGGGGCGCCGCATGCCCGTGCGGGCGGCGTTCCTTCAAGGCGCCGCCCGCGGCGGCCCGAGCTGGCCGGACGCGAACCGGGACGGCAGCCCGGCGCGGGCCTGGGCCCGCCACGCGCGTCGAAGGGAGGCGAGCGCGACGCGGTAGGCGCGCCCCGTTCGGAGCAGGTCGCCCGCGAGGCGCGGGTGGCGGACGAGCGCCGCGAGCAGCCGGCGGGGGCGGACGGCGCCCCGCGCATCGAGGCACTCGAAGAACTCCCGGGGGACGGAGCGGTCCGCGGCGTCGCAGATCACGCGGAGCACGAGGAGCGGCACGCCGCTCTCGGCGGCGGCGCGGGCAACGGCGCCGCTTTCCATGTCCACGGCCAGGGCCGCGCTGCGACCGCGCAGGGCGCGCTTCTCGTCGGTCGAGAGCGCGGGCCGGCCGCTGCCGAGCACGATGCCGCGGCGGACCGTAAGCCCGGCCGCCGACAGGGCTTCCGTCAGACATTCGCTTGCCGCCGGGTCCGCCTTGAAGAGGCGGTCCGGCCCGCCGTTTCCCCCTTCGAGGACGGCCTCGGCGACGATCAGGTCGCCGGCCGCAAGGTCCGGATCGAGTCCGCCCGAAACACCCGTCACCGCCAGCGCGGTTGCGCCTTCCGCGATCAGCCGCCGCGCCGCGGCGCGGGCGTTCTCCGGGCCCGTGCCGGCGGGCGCGCAAAGGATGGCCGCACCGTCCCCCAGGCTCGCTCGCCGTATCGTCCGAGCGCCGCGGGCCCGCCAGCCGAACCGTCCGAACACCGCCCGGCCCTCGGCCGGCAGCGCGATCACGAGTCCCAGGGCCGGATCCACGGGGTTACGTCGCGGCGGATGGCGGGAGGCGCTCGGGCTCGGCCCGCCGGACCTCGTCCTCGAGGGTCCGGCCGTCGATCGTCAGCCGCCGGAAGGTGGCCAGCGCCCAAAGAGGAAAGAACTGCCCGTAGCCGTGGTACCGCAGGTAGAAGACGCGCGGGAAGCCCGTGCCGGTGTGGGCGCGCTCCTCCCACTCGCCTTCGCCCTTCCGGCGGTCGAGCAGGTACCCGATGCCGCGGCGGACGGCGGGGTGTTCCGCTTCGCCGGCCGCCATGAGGGCCAGCAGCGCCCAGGAGGTCTGCGACGGCGTGCTCGCCCCGCAGCCGGCGAGCGAAGGATCGTCGTAGCTGCGGCAGCTCTCTCCCCAGCCTCCGTCGGCGTTCTGGCGCGAGACGAGCCACTCCACCGCCTTGCGCACGTAAGGCTGGGACAGATCCTCGCCGACCTGTCGCAGGGCGATGAGCACGGACCAGGTTCCGTAGATGTAGTTCACGCCCCAGCGGCCGAACCAGGCGCCGCACGGCTCCTGTTCCGCCCGGAGGAACCGAAGGGCCCTGGCGACGGGGGGCGAGTCGCGGCGATGTCCGAGCAGGGCCAGCAGCTCCACGCACCGGCCGGTGACGTCGGCGGTGCTGGGGTCGCAGAGAGCGCCGTGGTCGGCGAAGGGGATGTCGTTCAGGTACAAGTGGTTGTTGTCGACGTCAAAGGCTCCCCACCCGCCGTCCGCGCTCTGCATGCCGAGCAGCCAGCGGACCCCGCGGGAAAACGCCTCCCTGCGGTCCGCATCGTCCGGGACGCCGGCCCGCATCATCGCGATCAGCACCTTGGCCGTGTCATCGACGTCCGGATAGAAATCGTTTTCGAACTGGAAAGCCCACCCTCCGGCGGCGAGCCCGGGCACCCTGGCCGCCCAGTCTCCCCGGACGAAGATCTGCTTTTTGAAGAGCCAGTCCACGGCGGCCCGCACGGAAGGATGCTCCCGGGGAAGTCCGGCCTCCAGGAGTGCGCAAAGGGTGAGGCCCGTGTCCCAGACCGGAGAAAGGCACGGCTGGCACCAGCTTACGTCTGCGCGCTCGACGAGAAGACCTTCCATGGCGTTGAATCCGCGCCGGAAATCCGGATCGTCCGCAGGGCATCCCAGCACCTTGAGGGCCATCAGGGCGTTGGCCATGGCCGGAAAGATCGCCCCGACGCCTCCTTCGCCCCGCATCCGCTCCCGGGTCCACGCCTCCGCGATCCGGACCGCCCGCTCCCGCGTCGCGCGGGGTGCGAACCGGTCGAGTCGCTTGAGCAGACGGTCCAGGAGGAGAAAGGCGTTCTTGCGCCCGCGGCCGCGCGGAACGAACCGGTCGAGATGCCGCAGCGTTTCGGGGGGCTGCGCGAACAGCTCCCGGATCCCTTCCGACGGACCGAGCGGACAGACCGGTCGTCTCGAACTCAGGATCAGGAGCGGGGTCATGACCGTTCGCGACCAGTACGAGACCTTCTCGAGATGGAAGAAGAACCGGCGCGAGAGGAGCATGATTTCCACGGGGATGGCCGGGACCGTCCGCCACGGGATCTGGCCGAAAAGCGCCAGCGTGATGCGGGTGAAGACGTTGACCCGCGCCGCGCCGCCCAGCTCGAGGATCCTGCGCCGCGCCGCGGCCATGTGCGGCGCTTCGGGCGGATCGCCCGAGAGCTTGAGGGCGAAATAGGCCTTGACCGCCGCGCTCACGTCCGCCGCGCCGCCCTCATACAGCGGCCAGCCCCCGTCCGGAAGCTGCTTCCGGCGAAGGTAGCGGAGGATCCCGTCGATGCGCGCAGGATCGGGGGTGGTGCCCAGGAAGCGCTGCAGGAGCAGGTATTCGGCCGGAATGGTGGCGTCCGCTTCCACCGGGAAGGACCAGTACCCCTCCGGATGCTGGAGGGCGAGAAGCCGGTCGATGCTCGTGCGGGCCGCTTCGGCAAGCGTTTCGCCGGCCAGCAGCGGGGTGTCGGTCATGGCGGTCCTCCTTGCCCGACGCCGGCGGAGTAGGCGCATATCGGGGCGAACCTGCGGACTTCCTATTATACGGCCATTCCCGCGGGCCGCGAAACTTCGACCGCCGGGGGGCGCATCGTAGGGTCGGCCCCGACCTTTTCCCGTTTTCCCTCCGTTTTCCGCGATCGAAGGGGGCATGAAGGCCCCATCGGGGCTGGCAGTCGGGGAGGTTGCGCGCTGCCCTGTTGCCACGGAGGCTTTTGAAGATGCCGGAGAAGAAGACCGAACAGGTCCTGTCGGAAAAGCCGGAGGGGTCCCCCGAGGCCATCGGCGCTCCCCACGCGGAACATGAGGGCAGGAAACTTCTCGTGGTGAGCCTCACCGCGCTCGGCATCGTCTACGGCGACATCGGCACGAGCCCGATCTATGCGCTGCGCCTGTGCTTCCACGGCGACCATCCGGTCCCTCCCATCCCCCTCAACGTCCTCGGAGTCGTCTCCCTCATCGTCTGGTCGCTCATCGTGGTCATCTCGGTCAAGTACCTTTCGTACGTGATGCGCGCGGACAACCGGGGAGAGGGAGGGATCCTGGCCCTGCTCGCGCTCCTGGAGCCGTGGCAGGGGGCGCAGCGCCGCGGTCGCAGGGCGCTCATCGCCCTGGGGATGTTCGGCGCGGCGCTGCTCTACGGGGATGGCACGATTACCCCGGCCATTTCGGTGCTGAGCGCCGTGGAGGGCCTGGAGGTGGCGATCCCGTCGTTCGCTTCCTACGTGATCCCGACCACGGTGGCCATCCTGCTTCTCCTGTTCATCTTCCAGCGGCACGGCACCGCCCGCGTCGGCTCGGTGTTCGGGCCGGTGATGCTCGCCTGGTTCGTGGTGCTCGCGATCCTGGGCGTGGCGGGAATCATCCGCCGCCCCGGCGTGCTCGCCAGCTTAGACCCCCGCAACGCCCTTCTGTTCTTCCGGGCAAACGGCTGGACGGGGTTCCTGGTCCTGGGCAGCGTGTTCCTCGCGATCACCGGGGGGGAGGCGCTGTACGCGGACATGGGGCACTTCGGCAGCCGGCCGATCCGCCTCGCCTGGTTCCTCCTCGCCCTGCCCTCCCTCCTGCTCAACTATCTGGGCCAGGGCGCGCTTCTCCTCGAGGACCCCGCGCGGTACGTCCAGCCCTTCTACCATATGGCTCCCCCGTGGGCGCTCTATCCCCTGGTCGGACTGGCCACCGCCGCGACGGTCATCGCCTCCCAGGCGATCATCTCGGGCGTCTTTTCGCTCACCCGGCAGGCGGTCCTGCTCGGGCAGTTTCCCCGCCTGCGGCTGCTCCAGACCTCCTCGGAGGAGATCGGGCAGATCTACATCCCGAGCGTCAACTGGATCCTGGCGTTCGCGACCATCGGCCTGGTGCTGGGATTCCGGAGCTCGAGAGGCCTGGGCGGGGCGTACGGCGTGGCCATCAGCACGACGATGCTGATCACGACGACGCTGGCCTTTGTCGTGGCCCGGGCGCGTTGGGGATGGAGCCTCCCGGTGGCGGGTGTGGTAACGGCGGCGTTTCTCGTGGTCGACGCGGCGTTTTTCGTGACCAACATGCTCAAGATTCCGTACGGCGGATGGTACCCTCTCGCGGCGGGGGGGCTGTGCTACGTCGTCATGGTGACCTGGAGCGACGGGCGCAAGCTCGTCGCCAAGCGCCTTCGCTCCGCGACCAAGCCCATGGACTTCCTGATGGAGCGGATCTCCGCGAAGCCGCCGGCCCGGGTCCAGGGAACCGCCGTGTTCATGGTGGAGTCGCCCGAGGGGACGCCCCCGATGCTCCTGTACCACCTCAAGCACAACCAGGTTCTTCATGAACAGGTGGTGCTCCTGAACGTGGCCACGGAGGACCGGCCCCGCGTTCCTCTCTCCGAGCAGGTGAAGGTGGAAAAGCTCGAGCGCGGCTTTTTCCGGGTCGCGGTCCGGTACGGGTTCATGCAGAATCCCAACGTGCCCGTCGCGCTCGACCGCTGCAAGGACTACGGCCTGGAGATCGACCGGAACAAGGTCACGTATTATGTCGGGAGCCAGACCCTGATTCCCGCGACGGACCGGCCGGGCCTGGCCGTGTGGCGCGAGCGGCTTTACGCCTTCATGGCGAGAAACACGGCCCAGCCGACGTCTTTTTACCGCATTCCGGTCCGCCAGGTGATCGAGCTCGGCATCCAGGTGGAGCTGTAGGCCGCCGATCCGTTTCCGCGGGGTCTTGCTTTTTCCGCTCTTGCCCCTTATACTGTCCATGCATACAGTATTGGAGGGGGATCATGGACCGGTTGACGCCGCGGCAAGGGGAGATCCTTCGGTGGGTCCGGGAGTTCCTCGAGCGGACGGGGTTTCCCCCCACCCGCGCCGAGATCGCCCGCGGCCTGGGGTTCAAGTCGGCCAACGCTGCGGAAGAGCACCTGAAGGCCCTGGCGCGGAAAGGGGCCGTTGCGCTCCGGCCTGGCGCCTCACGGGGAATCCGCCTGGCGGTGCGTCAGGAGGCCGTCGGGGCTTCGCCCGGAACTCTTCCCGTGGTGGGCCGGGTGGCGGCCGGCGCCCCGGTTCTGGCGGAGGAGCATATCGAGGACGTCTGCCGGGTGTCTCCCGGCCTGTTTTCTCCCCGGGCCGACTATCTTCTCCGGGTGGTCGGCGAGAGCATGCGGGATGCGGGGATCCTAGACGGGGACCTCCTCGCCGTCCACCGCACCCCCGAGGCGCAAAGCGGACAGATCGTGGTGGCGCGTCTGGACGGCGAGGTGACCGTCAAGCGGTTCCGTAGGCAGGGCCGCACGATCCGCCTGCTGCCCGAAAACCCCGATTTCCCCCCGATCGTCGTCGATCCGGACCGCACCGATCTGTTCATCGAGGGGATCGGCGTGGGACTGCTCCGGAAGGGCAGGAAGCTGTGAAGGAGGCCGTGCGGGTCCTGCTCGGGCATCCGGGCGTGTGGCTGGGGGACGGAAAGCGAGCGGTGTCACGGTGGGGAATCCTTCCGACCGGCCGCGCGGCCTTGGACGGGCTGCTTCCGGGCGGCGGATGGCCCGTGGGGGCCGTGATGGAGATCCTGTTCCCCGGGGAAGGGATCGGGGAGCTGCGGCTGCTGCTGCCTTCTCTGGTGGCTTTGAGCCGGGAAGGGCGCCGGGTCGCCTGGGTCGACCCTCCCCATCTCCCGTATGCCCCGGCCCTGATGGCCGCGGGGGCTGCGCTTTCCCGGTTTCTGGTGGTTCGGACGGGGGCGAACCGGGACCGGCTCTTTGCGGCGGAGCAATGCCTGCGTTCGGGGGCCTGCGGGGCCGTGCTCGCCTGGCCCGCGGCGTGCGACGACCGCGGCATCCGGCGCCTGCAGCTAGCGGCCGAACGGGGCCGATGCACCGGGTTTCTGTTCCGCGCCGAGCGGGCCTGCGGCCGGTTTTCTCCGGCGACGCTTCGCCTGCGGCTTTCGCCTTCTCCCTGCGGAGTGACCGTGGAGATCCTTAAAGGGTGGGGCGGCGTGGGAAGAAGTGCGGATGTTCCGCTCGCGGGAAGCCGGGAAGGGATATCACCCGCGGATTGTGTCCGGGCCGGGGCGGTCCATGTGTGACCGGCATGCTTTGGCTCGGCATCCATCTGCCGCGTTTTGCCGCGGAAGTCGTTGCACAGGGAGGGGCCGTCCGGGAACCGTTCGCCGTCGTCGCCGGGGAGGGAGCGCGGCAGGTCGTCGCGGCGGCAAGCCCGGAAACGGAAAGATCGGGCCTGCAGCCGGGAATGACGCTGGGCGCCGCCCGCGCGCTCGTGCCGGGGCTCTCCGCGTTCCGGCGGGATGAGGCGGCCGAGCGCGAAGCCCTGACCCGGATCTCCGCCTGGGGGGGGCGGTTCACCCCACGGGTCGCCGTGGTTCCTCCCCAGGAAGCGGTGCTCGAGGTGGCGGGGAGCGCAAGGCTGTTCGGTGGACTGGGAAGCCTGATGCGTCAAGCCGGAGAAGGACTCCGGTCGATCGGCTACACGGCCTCCCTCGCCCTGGCCCCCACTCCCCTGGGGGCCTCGTTCCTGGCCCGGGCCCGGCCCGGCGCCCGGGTGACCGACGCGGCCCGCCTGGAACGCGCGCTCGCCCCCGTTCCCATTGCGGTCCTGGAACTCCCGCCCGATACCCGCCAGGCCCTGGAAGGGGTGGGCGTTCGATGCATAGGCGACTGCCTCGCCCTTCCCCGCGCAGGGTTTTCCCGCCGCTTCGGGGAGGAGCTGCTACGCTGCCTCGACCGGGCCTTAGGGAGGCTTCCCGATCCGCGGGAGTTTTTTGTGCCTCCTCCGCGGTTCGAGGGCTTCCTCGCGCTTCATGCCGAGGTCGTCGCCGCGGAACCCCTTCTCTTCGCGGCCCGCCGGCTCGTTCTGGAGCTTTCCGGATACCTGGAGGCTCGGGGAGGCGGCGCGGGAGGACTCCGGCTTACGCTATACCACCGGGAGGGAAGGAGCACCCCGCTCGAGGTGGGACTTCTTGCGCCGGGCCGGGAGCCGGGGCGGCTGGTGAGCCTTCTGCGGGAGCGGCTCGCCGGGACGCGGATCCCCGAGCCGGTCTCGGCCGTGGGGCTTACGGTGGAGGAGATCGTGCCCCTTGCGCCCGGGAACGGAGAGCTCTGGAAGGAGCCGGCGCGGGAGCGCGCGCAGGGCTTTCGCGAGCTTTTGGAGCGGCTCCGGGCGAGGCTGGGAGAGGACGCCGTGCGGGGGCTCGCGCCGGTCGGCGAGCACCGCCCGGAACGGGCGTTTCTCCTGACGGAGGCCGATCGCCCGGACGGGCGGGGGAACCAGGATCCCGGTCGTTTCGGGCTCCGCCCGCTGTGGCTGCTGCCGCGGCCCGCGCCGCTCGCCCGGGAGGACATCACGCTCCTTGCGGGCCCGGAGCGGATCGAGAGCGGCTGGTGGGACGGGGACGACGTCCGGCGGGACTACTTCGTGGCTCAAGACCGCCGCGGAGCCAGGCTCTGGGTCTTCCGGACGCGGGACGGGAGGCGGCGGTGGTACCTGCACGGCATCTTCGCGTGATATACGCATCGGCTTGCCGCTCCAACTCGCTCGCACCACCCCTTGCGCGGGGACGCCTTCCTCGCCGTCCCTGGCTCGGTGCGGCTGCGGGTCTTCCTTGCTCCCGGCGTCCGTGCCTCCGCTTCGTCAGACACGCCCCCGCCCAAGGGGTGGTGCGCAGCTCG
>CAYWOT010000036.1:6434-14077 GCA_964459975.1 uncultured bacterium | reverse complement strand
CTCCAATGAAAACGGCCAACCTTGCGATTGGCCTTTGGGTCGCCTGGTGCCGGAGGCGGGGGTCGAACCCGCACGGCCTTGCGGCCACGGGATTTTGAGTCCCGCGCGTCTGCCAGTTCCGCCACTCCGGCGCGGTGCGGTTCCTTTCTTATACACGGGGTCCCCGGAAAAACCAAGCGTTCCCGCCGCGCGGCCGGCAGCCGCAACGGAACGCGGTTCGCGGCCCCGGGAGCGGGCGGTGCGTTTGCGCACTTGCCGATTTGGGGTAGAGTAGGGTCGTGAACGTTCTCGACCTCGTGATCGCCGCCCTGTGCATCGGCTTCGCCGTCTACGGGATCTTCCAGGGAATCGTGCGCCAGGCGTTTTCGCTGGGAGGCCTGGTCCTGGGCCACCTGGCCGGCGTGCATTACGGCGCGGCCGCGCAGAACCGCTTGAGCCTCGACTTCTCCCACAGCGAGGTGGTGGCGTACGTCCTGGTCTTCATCGTCACCTACGTGCTCGTGCGGTTTGCGGGGTTTCTCCTCGAGCGGCTGGTGCGGGCCTCGGCGCTTTCGGGAACCGACCGCTTCGGCGGGATGGTGATGGGGTTCGCCAAGGGCGTGCTGCTGTCGGTGCTGCTCGTGTTTCTGCTCGTGATCCTGCTCCCGGCCGACGCCCCGCTGCTGGCCGATTCGAAGCTGGCGCCGACGGCGGTGACCGGGGCTCGGGTGGTGGAGAAGGTCTTCCCGCGAAGGTGGCGCGAGGCGTTCGACGCGAAGGCCGCGGGGCGGTTTGCCCCGCGCGGCGGCAGGGGCGTCGCTCCGGGCGCGCGTCAGTCGAAGAACCGGTCCAGGAAGTAGTCCTTCAGGCACCCGGAGAGGTTGGCGCCGATGTCGCGTTTGGCGTTGGTGACGTAGATCCGCCGCCGCCACCCGAACGTCTCCCGCTCGATGCGCGTCATCGTCCCGTCGCTTGCAGCGGCCTCGCGCAGGGCCGTCGACAGCAGCGGAACGAGCTTGTCCTTCATCCGCAGGTGCGTGTCCACCAGGACGATCGCCACGTCCGGCGAGAGCGTCCCGACCCGGCTCAGGAACGCCTGGATCTCCTTCTGCTCGATGTGTTTGGGCGGGGAGGTCTTGGCCTCCAGGTAAAGGAGCCTGCCGGACAGAAGCGCCAGGATGTCGAAGTCGCCTCCGCAGGGAAGGCCGGGGATCGTCACGCCCCAGATGGTGTCGGCGCCGAACTGCCGGCGCAGGCCTTCCGCGACGAACCACTCGAAGGTGTCGCCGAAGTCGGTGACCGTCTCGGCCAGGAGGTGGACCCGGTCGCCCCGGCCGCGCCGGATGAGCCCCAGCTCCTCGACCTGGCGGGCCATCTGCTCCACGGATTCCGGGGTAAAGAACGGCCCCAGGCGTTCCGGCCGGTACCGGTCGCGGAGCGCGAGGACGTCGCGCAAAAAGAGCCGGAAGGCATAGGAGTGGAGAAGCGAGAAGAACCGCTCCCGCGCCGCCGGGGAGGCGAGATAGGGGAGAAGCGTGCGCTCCTCCCCCGCGTGCTGGGAAACCGAGAGGCCCCGCTGGAGCAGCGCCCGGACGACGGGCGATGCGTCCGCCCTCACGGGGCCGGCGGCGGCGCTACCGCCGCCGGATGGCCTTCTGCGAGGTCTTGATGGCACAGAGGTCCGCGCACATCGTGCACGCGTTCTCGTCGGCCACCGGCGCGCTGCTTCCGCGCAGCTTCCGCGCCCGCTCCGGATCGAGCGACAGCTCGATCTGGGACTTCCAGTCGAGGTTGCGCCGGGCTTCGGCCATCCGGTTGTCCCGGTCCATGGCGCCCGGGATGCCCCGCGCGATGTCGGCGGCGTGGGCGGCGATCAGGGACGCGACCACGCCTTCCTTGACGTCCTCGATCGACGGGAGCCGCAGGTGCTCGGACGGCGTCACGTAGCACAGGAAGTCCGCGCCGCTCCACGCGGCGATCGCCCCTCCGATCGCGGAGGTGATGTGGTCGTACCCGGGCGCGATGTCCGTGACGAGCGGCCCCAGGACGTAGAACGGCGCGCCGTGGCAGAGCCGCTTCTGGAGCTGCACGTTCGCCGCGATCTGGTTGAGCGGCACGTGGCCGGGGCCCTCGATCATGACCTGGACGTCCTTTTCCCAGGCGCGCTCGGTCAGCTCACCCAGCATCATGAGCTCGTGGACCTGCGCCCGGTCGGTCGCGTCGGACAGGCAGCCCGGCCGAAGACCGTCGCCCAGCGAAATGGTGATGTCGTACTCCCGGCAGATGTCGACCAGCCGGTCGTACTGCTCGAAGAACGGGTTCTCGCTGTCGTTGTAGTCCATCCACTCGGCGAGCAGCGACCCCCCGCGGCTGACGATGTCCATCCGCCGCCCCTCGCGCATCAGCCGCTCGAGCGCGGCGCGCGTCACGCCGCAGTGGACGGTCATGAAGTCGACCCCGTCCTCGGCCTGCTTGACGATCCCCTCGAAGAAGTCATCGGGGGTGAGCTCCACCCAGGATTTGCCCTTGGTGACGGCGTCGGCCGCGGCCTGGTAGAGGGGGACGGTCCCGATGGGAACCGGGCATTCCGCAAGGATCGCCCTGCGGATCTCGTCGATCGGACCCCCGGTGGACAGGTCCATCACCGCGTCCGCGCCGGCGTCCACCGCGGCCCGCATCTTGTCCATCTCCACGGAGATGTCGGCCCGGTCCCGCGAGGAGCCGACGTTGGCGTTGACCTTGACGCGGAGTCCCTCCCCGATGGCGACGGAACGGATGTCCCGGCGCTTCTTGTTCCGGGGGACGACTGCCTTTCCCGATGCGATGAGTTCCCGCAGCCTCTCCGGGGACATCCCTTCGTCCGCGGCCGCCTTGGCGATCTGCGGCATGAGAACTCCCTTGCGTGCGTTCTGCAACAGCGTCATGGCTCACCTTCCTTGGGTGTCTCGCGGGCCGCCTGCCCGGCGGCCAGCGTGGATCCGAAACGGGCCAACAACTTCGCGGCGGTCCCGCGGGGATCCGCCGCGGCGATGATCTCCGAGATCAGCGCGATTCCGTGCGCTCCGGCGTTGATCGCCTGCGAGGCGTTGCGTGCGCCCATCCCTCCCAGGGCGAACACGGGAATGGTCGCCTTCCGGCACGCCTCGAAAAGCGCCGCGACTCCCACCGGATCGCCGTAGGCGGCCTTCGACGGCGTGGGGAACACGGGGCCGAAGGTCACGAAGTCCGCGCCCTGGTCCTGCGCCTGGCGCAGTTCGCGCAGGTCGTGCGTGGAGCAGCCGATCAGGGCGGCGGTCCCGAGGATGCCCCGGGCCGCCGACGCCGGCAGCGCCTTCGTTCCGAGGTGTACGCCGTCGGCCCCCACGGCCAGGGCGACGTCGACCCGGTCGTTGACGAGCAGCCTCGCGCCGTACCGCGCGGTCAGGCTCCGCATCCGCTCCGCGAGCCGGTACAGGTCGCCGCCCGGGAGGTCCTTCTCCCGGAGCTGCACGGCCGAGACTCCGCCGTCGAGCGCGCCCTCCACGGCGCGCAGCATGTCGCCGCCCGGGGCCTTTTGCCGATCCGTAATGAGGTAGACGCGGAAGTCGACCGTCATCGCCATCGTCCGCCTTCTAGAAGAACGCCCCGTCGAGCGGCGAGGACGCCGTCGCGTACAGCTTCTTGGGAATGCGACCGGCCAGGTACGACTTGCGGCCCGCCGCGATCGCGTCCCGCATCGCCTCGGCCATCATCACCGGGTCCTTCGCTCCCGCGATCCCCGTGTTCATCAGGACGCCGTGGCACCCCAGCTCCATCGCGACCGCCGCGTCGGAGGCGCTTCCCACGCCGGCGTCGACGATCACCGGGACCTTGACGGTCTCCAGGATGATCCGGATGTTGTACGGATTGCGGATCCCCAGCCCCGAGCCGATCGGGGCCGCCAGGGGCATCACCGCGGCGCACCCCGCGTCCTCGAGCTTCTTCGCCATGATCGGGTCGTCGTTGGTGTACGGCAGCACGACGAATCCTTCCTTCACCAGCTCCTTCGCTCCCCGCAGAAGCCCCTCCGTGTCGGGGAACAACGTCTTCTCGTCGCCCAGCACCTCGAGCTTGACCATGTTCGACATGCCGGCCTCCCGCGCCAGGTGGCAGGTCCGCACGGCGTCGTCGACGGTGTAGCACCCGGCCGTGTTGGGAAGGAGGGTGTACTTGCTCAAGTCCAGGTGGTCCAGAAGGGATTCCTTGCTCCGGTCCAGGTTCACCCTCCGGACCGCCACCGTCACGATCTCGGCGCCGGACGCCTCCAGGGCCCGGACCATGCTCGGATAATCGGGATATTTCCCCGTGCCGACCAGAAGCCGGGAGCGAAACGTCTTGCCCCCCAGCGCAAGCGGTGTATCCATGCGTCATCCTCCTCCCACGAAGGTCACGATCTCGATCCGGTCGCCCTCTCCCAAGGGTGTCCCGGCGAACTCCGTCTTCCGGACCAGGGCGCGGTTCCGCTCCACCGCCACGCGTGTTTCCGGCAGCGAAAGCTCCCGGAGCAGCGACGACACCGTCGCCCCGGGTGCGATCCGCCGGCTCTCGCCGTTCACAAAGATCTCCACCGGTCCTCCCAAAACTCAAGGTCGCTAGAAGTGCAGGTCCTTCTCTCCCGCCAGCGTGCGGGAGAGCCTCTCCTCGAACGCCGCCGCCAGGGGCGACCCTTCCATCTCCCGCTTCGCCTCCCGCACCGCCGCGAGGCACTCCTGCTTGAGGCCGGGATCGGCCGCCGCGACGGCGTACTCGGCCAGGGTCAAAAGCGCGTTGGGCAGGCAGTAGCCGCGGATCTCGCCCTCGGCGGCCATCTGCGTGAAAGTCTCCCCCGTGCGGCTTTGCCGGTAGCAGCTCGTGCACAGCGAGGGGACGTAGCCGCGCGCGATCACCATCCGGATGATCTCCTCGAGCGAGCGCGTGTCGTCGAGCTGGAACTGCTCGGAGTCGTGGCGCCGCACGCCTTCCTCGTACCCGCCCGGATCGGTCTTCGACCCGGCGCTGATCTGCGATGCCCCGATGTCCAGGACCCGGTCCCGAAGCGGCGCCGGCTCCCGGGTGGTGACGACGATGCCCGCCGTGGGGACCGAAAGCCGGTAGAGGATCACGATCCGCTCGAACTGCGCGTCGGAGACCGGCCTGGGCGCCTGCTCGATGGGGGAGCCGAACGCCCTCTTGAACCGGGGAACCGAGATCGTGTGGGGAAAGGTCCCGAACGTGTCGCGCAGGACCTCGGAGTGGCGGATGACCGACAGGACGTCGAAGCGGTAGTCGTAGAGGCCCAGGAGCACGCCGATTCCGACGTCCCGGAAGCCCGCCCGCAGCGCCCGGTCCATGCAGGTGACCCGCCAGGCGTAGTCGGACTTGGGTCCGACCGGGTGCATCGCCCGGTACGTCTCGGGGTGGTACGTCTCCTGGAAGACCTGGTAGACGCCGGCCCCCGCTTCCTTCAGGAGCTTGAGCTCCTCCTCGGCCATCGGCGCGGCGTTCACGTGCAGGATCCGCATTCCCGTGTCGCGGTAGATCGCACGCAGGACCTCGCAGAGGTACTGGACGTCGGTCTTGTCCGGATGCTCCCCGCTCACGAGCAGGATGCGGTGGAATCCCCGTTTCTCCAGGAAGCGCGCTTCCTTGACCGCCTGTTCGGGCGACAGGGTGATCCGCACGGCCTCCCGGTTGTCCCGGCGGAACCCGCAGTAGAGGCAGTTGTTTCCGCATTCGTTGGACAGGTACAGGGGGGCGAACAGCACGACCCGGCGGCCGAAGACCTCCTCGCGGACCGTCCGGGCCGCGGCCGCGGCCGCTTCCCACACCATCTCGTCCTCGGTGGCCAGCAGCCGGGCGGCGTCCGCCAAGGAAAGCCTGTGCCGCGGAGAAAGGGATCCGAACAGCGAAAACGCCTCGCTCCGCCGAAGCGGCGCGGCGTCCGTAAGAAGTCGGGAAATCTCGTCCGGGGCGACCGGCAGCACGTCGCTGCGGAAGGCCGTGTTCTGTGGAAGCATCGACGTCGTTCCTCCGTGTTCAAAAGAAAAAACCGCGCCGGAAGGCACGGTTCGAAGAGCACCACGCTCCCTTCGCCGGTATTACCCGGTTCAGGTTCGACGGGTTGCCCGCTCGGTGCGCGGGCTCTCAGCGAAAGCACCCCTGGCGGCTTTGGAAGACGAGTATAGCTTCGCCCGGCGGCGGTGTCAAGCGGAACCCCTCCGGAGCGCCGTCCCGCTTTACTTGGTCCGGGGCTTCAAGTAGACTCTCGGAAAAAGACCGTCCGTTTCCGGACCTTTTTGGAAAAACGCGCGGTGTCACTTCGTTTTTCCTAAGGAGCGCCGTTGGCACGACCCACCGTGGCGGAAATCCATCTTCCGGCCCTGCGCCACAATCTCGGGAAGATCCGCAGTCTCGTCCCCCCCACGGCTGCGATCTGCACGATCGTCAAGGCCGACGCGTACGGGCACGGGGCGATTCCGGTCGCCCGGGCGCTGGCCGAGGAGGGCGTCACCGCGTTCGGGGTGGCCACGGTCGACGAGGCCATCGAACTGCGCGACGGCGGCATCTCCGGGATGGTGGTCGTGCTGGGAGGGGTGGACGAGCAGGAGGCCGAGGACGCCCATGAGCGCGGGCTCTCGCCCGTCCTGTTCGACGCCGGGCAGATCGCCTACCTCGCCCGGGTGGGCGAGAAGAGCGGAAGGCCCGTTCCGGTGCACCTCAAGCTGGATTCGGGGATGGGGCGGCTCGGTTTCCTGCGCGGCGGGACGAGGGCGGCGATCGAGGCGATCGCGGCGCACAAGGGCTTGCGCGTCGAGGGCGTCATGACCCACCTGTCGTCGGCCGACGGGAGCACCCCGGTGGATCAGGAGTACACGCGGATGCAGCTCGCGGCGTTCCGGAGCGAGCTCGCCGCGGTCAAGCGCGCCTTCGGGGATCGGGTGCTGGTCCACGCGCTGAACAGCGGCGGGATCCTGTCGTACGCGGACCACGCCCACGATCTCGTGCGCCCCGGGATCACCCTCTACGGCTCCCTGCCCGCCCCGGGGATCCGCAACGATCCCGGCTTCCGGCCGGTCATGCGGCTGGTCAGCCGGATCGTGTCGCTCAAGGAGCTTCCCGACGGCCATCCGGTGAGCTACGGCCGTCACTACTACTGCGCGGGGAAGCGCATGATCGCGGCGGTTCCCTTGGGCTACGCGGACGGCTACCGCCGCAGCTTCTCGAACATCGCCTCGATGTGGGTGAACGGCCGCCGGGTGCCGGTCGCCGGGCGCGTCTGCATGGACCACACGATGATCGACGTCACCGGCGTTCCCGAAGTGTCGCTGGGGACCGAGGTCGTCGTGATGGGAGAGGGAGGCGAGACGGCCGACGAGCTCGCGCGGATCTCCGGGACGATCCCCTACGAGATCCTCACGCAGATCGGGCGCCGGGTGCCGAGGCAGATCGTTGCCTGAAGGGCGGCGGCCGAGCGGCGTCAACGCGTTCCTGGAAGCGTTCGGAAGCCGCGTGTTCGCGACGATCCAGGACCTGGGCAACATCTTCCTCTTTTTCCTGCGCTGCGTGACGTGGCTGTTCCGCCCCCCGTCGGAATTCGGCAACATCGTCAAGCAGATGGAGGAGGTGGGAATCAACTCCAGCCCGGTGGTCCTCGTGACGGCGACCTT
>CAYWOT010000036.1:0-6424 GCA_964459975.1 uncultured bacterium | reverse complement strand
CACCGCCCCAATCTTCCCGGTCGCGAGAACCGACCTGGCGTCCTTCACCGGGATGGTGCTCGCCCTCCAGAGCTGGTCCGGGTTCCAGCGGTTCCAGGCGACGAGCTTCGTCGGCTCCGTGGTCGCCCTCTCCCTTACCCGGGAGCTTGGGCCGGTGTTCGCGGGGCTCATGGTTTCGGGGCGGGTCGGCGCGTCGATGGCCGCCGAGCTCGGCACGATGAAGGTCACCGAGCAGATCGACGCGCTGGTGACGCTGGCGACGAACCCGATCAAGTACCTGGTCGTCCCCCGGGTCGTGGCCTCGACCGTCGTCCTTCCGGTGCTGGTCGTCTTCGCGGACCTCGTCGGCATCCTCGGGGGGTACTTCGTCTCCGTCCACCTTCTCGGCGCCAACCCTTACGTGTACACGGACAAGACGTACCAGTATCTGCATCTGCGCGACATCTACACCGGCCTCGTCAAGGCGGCCGTCTTCGGCTTCCTCATCGCCCTCCTGTCGTGCTACCACGGGTTCGCCGCGGAGGGAGGGGCGGAAGGGGTGGGGCGCGCCACGACCCGGGCGGTCGTGGTCTCTTCCATGACGGTGCTGGTATCGGACTACTTCATGACGTCGTACATGTTCTGACCCCCCGGGCGGAGTGGGGGCCCGGTCCCGGGGCGATATCTTGGAGAACAGGAGCGCCGCTAAGCTTGCGATGATCGAGATCCGGGGGCTCCACAAGCGGTTCGGGAAGAACGTCGTCCTGGACGGGCTCGACCTGACGGTTCCAAAGGGCCGGAACACGGTGGTCATCGGCGGGAGCGGCACGGGCAAGTCCGTGCTCATCAAGTGCGTGGTGGGGCTTTTGCGCGCCGATGCGGGGGAGATCCGGATCGAGGGCGAGGACGTCACGAAGATGGACGAGCGGGAGCTCGTTCGCGTCCGGCGCAAGTTCGGGATGCTGTTCCAGGGCGCCGCCCTGTTCGACTCGATGACGGTGGGGGACAACGTGGCGTTCGCCATCCGGAGGCTGAACCTGTACCCGGAACGTCAGGTCCGCGACGTCGTCGAGGAAAAGCTCGCCATGGTCGGCCTGCGGGACATCCAGCACCTGATGCCCGCGGAGCTGTCCGGAGGCATGAAGAAGCGGGTCGGCCTGGCGCGGGCGATCGCCTCCGAGCCGGAGATCCTGCTCTACGACGAGCCGACGACGGGCTTGGACCCGATCATGGCGGACGTCATCAACGAGCTCATCGTTTCGCTCCGGGAGCTGCTCGGCGTGACGTCGATCTCGATCACGCACGACATGGCCTCCGCGTACAAGATCGCGGACCAGATCGCCATGCTGTATAAGGGAAGAATCGTCCAGGCGGGAACTCCCGGCGAGATCCGTTCCACGGAGAATCCCGTCGTCTCCCAGTTCGTCCAGGGCCGGGCGGAAGGACCGATCACCGAGGAGCACGAGGACTTCCGCCGCTTCGTCCACCGGAGGGGCGACTCCGGGCCGCAGGGAGGGCATTGATGTCGAAAGAGGCGAAGGTGGGAATCTTCGTGCTCCTGGGGCTCCTGGTCCTCACGTACTTCACGTTCCGCGTCAGCCGGACCGGTGGCGTCGTGGGGAAGGGCTACAAGCTGACCGTCGACTTCTCGACGGCGGCCGGGCTCGAGCCGAAGGCCAACGTCAAGATGGCCGGCGTCCCGATCGGCAAGGTCCAGGACATCCGCCTCGCGGGGACCCACGCCCGCCTGGTGCTCCGGATCAACGAGGGGATCCGGATCCCGGTCGTCTCCGTGGTGTCGATCCAGACACAGGGGCTGCTCGGCGAAAAGTATGTGGTGATCCTCCCGGGGAAACGGACCGACGAGATGATTCCCCCCGGGGGGAGGCTCGCCAACACCCAGCCGCCCGCCAACCTCGACGAGATCATCCGCAAGGTGTCCCGAATCTCCGGGGACCTGCAGAAATTCACCCAGACCCTCTCGTCGACGCTGGGCACCGCGGAGGGCCGCAAGGCGCTCGGCGAGATCATCCGGAACGTGCGCGACACCTCCGAGGTGCTCCGGCAGGTGGCGACGCAGAACCAGCAGCGCTTCAACCGGATCCTGGCCAACGTCGACCGCCTCTCCGCGAACCTCTCCGAGATCTCGTCGGCCAACAAGGCGGACCTGCGGGCGACGATCGCGAACCTGCGCTCCTTCTCCGAGACGCTCAAGACCCAGGCGCCGGGACTGGCCCGCAAGCTCGAGGAGATGAGCGAGCGGGTGAGCGGGGTGGTCGGAGAGAACCGGGAGAACATCAAGATCACGCTGGAGAATTTCCGCAACGCATCGGCGAAGCTCGACAACACGCTCGACTCGGCGAACAAGGTGATGGCTAGGATCGAGCGCGGGGAGGGGACGCTCGGCAAGCTCGTCTCGGACAACACGACCGTCAACCGGATCAACGACACGTTGGAGGGGATCAACCGGTACGTCCGCAAGACGGAGTCGCTCAAGACGTACCTGGGGTACCGCCTCGAATACGAGACGGAGCCCTCGGAGTTCAAGCACTACGTCGACCTGCGGCTCCAGCCCTCGGCAGACAAGTACTACCTCCTCGGGATCGTGGATGACCCGCGCGGAAAGTACAACGAGGAGGACGTGACCACCACGACCTCGCCGCCGGGGACCACGATCCACAAGCACCAGGAGAGCTACTCGAACGCCCTCAAGTTCTCCGCGCTGGTGGCCAAGCGGTTCTCGGCGTTCACGATCCGGGGCGGGATCCTCGAGTCCACCGGCGGCGTGGGGCTCGACTATCACGCGCTGGACGACAGGCTCCGGCTCGGCATGGACGTCTTCGACTTCACCCGGAAGAACCAGCCGCCGCACATGAAACTGTTCGGCGACTATGATATCGTGAGAAACTTTTTCGTCACCGGCGGCGTGGACGACGTCCTGAACAACGAAATGAACCTGCGGACCCTGTTCGTCGGCTTCGGCATCAAGTTCGAGGACGAGGACATCAAGACCCTCCTCGGGGCCGTTCCGATCCGGCCGTAGGAAAAGGAAGAACGGGGCGCAGGGCCAAATACCCGAACAGGAAAGGGAACCCATGGCGAGGATCCGCAAGGCGATCGTGAGCGTCTCCGACAAATCCGGGATTGTGCCCTTCGCGAAGGGGCTGTCGAGGCTGGGCGTCGAGCTGTACGCGTCGGGGGGGACGGCGGCGATGCTGCGGGAGAAGAAGGTCCCCGTCCGCGCCGTGGAGGAGTACACCGGGTTTCCCGAGATGCTCGACGGCCGCGTCAAGACGCTCAACCCCAAGATCCACGGCGGGATCCTGGCGGTCCGGAAGAACTCCGCCCACATGAAGACGATCGCCTCTCACGGCATCGTGCCGATCGACATGGTGGTGGTCAACCTCTACCCGTTCGAGGCGACGGTCGCGAAGCCGGGCTGCACGCTGGCCGACGCGATCGAGAACATCGACATCGGGGGGCCGGCGATGCTGCGCTCCGCGGCGAAAAACTTCGCCGACGTCGCCGTCGTCACCGACCCGGCGGACTACCCGGGGCTCCTCGAAGCCTTGAAGAAGGGCAACGGAAATCTCGGGGCGGAGGTCCACGCGGAGCTCGGGCGCAAGGCCTTTGCGCTGACCGCCCGGTACGACGCGGCGATCTCCAACTACCTCGGGGGCGGGCAGGAAGGCTACCCCGTCACCTTCACCGCCCAGTGGAGCCGGATCCAGTCGCTGCGGTACGGCGAGAATCCGCATCAGAACGCCGCCTTCTACGCCGACGCCCGGCTGCCCGCCGAGCCGTCCCTGGGAGGGGCGAAGCAGCTCCAGGGCAAGGAGCTGTCGTACAACAACATCGTGGACCTCGACGCGGCGCTGCAGCTCGCCCTCGAGTTCGAGGTCCCCGCGGCGGCGATCATCAAGCACACCAACCCCGCGGGGGTCGGGCTGTCCGGGCGCAGGCTGGTGGACGCCTTCAAGAAGGCCCGGGAGTGCGACCCGGTCTCGGCGTACGGCGGAGTGATCGGGCTCAATCGGGAAGTGAACGCCGACACGGCCCGGGAGATCGCGTCGAGCTTCTTCGAGGCGGTCGTGGCTCCTTCGTACGCCAAGGAAGCGCGCAAGATCCTCTCCGCGAAGGCGAACCTGCGGCTCCTCGAGACCGGCGGGCCTTTTCGCTGGGCCGCGGATCCCGGCTACGAGATGAAAAAAGTGAGCGGCGGGCTGCTCCTCCAGGGGCGCGACCGGCACGTGCTCGATCCGGCGTCGCTCAAGGTGGTCACGAAGCGCGGCCCCACCGAGGAAGAGCTCGAAGCGCTCCTGTTCGCGTGGAAGGTGTGCAAGCACGTCAAGTCCAACGCCATCCTCTACGCGCTCAAGGACCGCACGGTCGGCGTGGGCGCCGGGCAGATGAGCCGCGTGGACTCGGCCAAGATCGCGGTCATGAAGGCCCTTCGGCCGACCGCGGGCTCGGTCGCCGCGTCGGACGCCTTTTTCCCGTTCCGCGACGGACTCGACGCGGCCGCCGAGGCGGGGGCGACGGCCGTTATTCAGCCGGGTGGCTCGGTCCGGGACGCGGAGGTGATCGCGGCGGCCAACGAGCACGGGATGGCGATGGTGTTCACGGGGGTCCGGCACTTCCGTCATTGATCGTCGGCGCTTTGCGGAAGCGGCAGCGTTTTTGCCAAGGGGGCTCGTAAGGATGGGGCTAAAGGTCCTGGTCGTAGGCGGCGGGGGGCGCGAGCACGCTCTCGTCTGGAAGATCGCGCAGAGTCCCCTCGTGGAGAAGATTTTCGCGGCGCCGGGCAACCCGGGGATGGCCGGCAGCGCGGAGTTCGTCCCCTTGAAGGCGGACGACGTGGCCGGGCTTGCGGCGTTCGCTACGGGGTGGCGGGTGGATCTCGCCGTCGTCGGTCCCGAGGCGCCCCTGGTGGCAGGACTGGCGGACGAGCTCGCCGCGCGGGGGGTGCCGGTGTGCGGGCCGAGCCGGGCCGCCGCGCGGCTCGAGGGCTCCAAGGTCTTCACGAAGACGCTCCTTGCGAAATACGGGATTCCGACGGCCGACTTCCGCGTGTTCGACTACGCGGACGACGCCGAGCAGTACGTCCTCACCCGCCGTCTGCCGGTGGTCATCAAGGCCGACGGCCTCGCGGCGGGCAAGGGCGTGTCGG
This sequence comes from uncultured bacterium, assembly GCA_964459975.1. Taxonomy (GTDB): domain Bacteria; phylum Desulfobacterota; class Deferrimicrobia; order Deferrimicrobiales; family Deferrimicrobiaceae; genus CSP1-8. Next base: position 1,275 of record CAYWOT010000036.1, on the reverse strand, counting down.
TGGCGGGAACGTACGAGGAGGCGCTCGCCTTCCTGCGGGACGTCATGGAAAAACGGATCTTCGGCGACGCCGGGCGCCGGGTGGTGGTGGAGGAGTGCCTGACGGGCGAAGAGGCGTCGTATATCGTCTTCACCGACGGGGAGCGGATCGTTCCCCTGCCTTCGTCCCAGGACCACAAGCGGATCGGCGACGGCGACACGGGCCCCAACACCGGGGGAATGGGCGCGTACTCTCCCGCGCCGGTCCTCTCCCCGGACGTCGAGCGGCGGGTCCTCCGGGAGATCTTCGAGCCGTTGCTCGCCGGGATGCGCGCCGAGGGGGCGCCATTCAAGGGGATCCTGTACGGCGGCCTGATGATCGAGCGGGGGGCGCCCAAGGTGCTCGAGTTCAACGTGCGGTTCGGAGACCCCGAGGCGCAGCCCCTCTTCGCCCGCCTTCAAGGGGATCTCGTGCCCCTCCTGGTCCAGTGCGCCGCGGGCAGGCTCACCGACGCGGCGGTCGCGGTCGACCCGAGGCCCGCGGTCTGCATCGTAATGGCGTCCGGCGGGTATCCGGGACCGTACCGGAAGGGGCTTCCCATCGAGGGAATCGAGGACGCGCAGTCGATGGACGGCGTTACCGTCTTCCACGCCGGCACCGCGGTCCGGGACGGCAGGCTCGTCACCGACGGCGGGCGCGTGCTGGGGGTCACGGCGGTCGGCGACGGGATCCGCGCCGCGATCGAGCAGGGGTACCGCGCGGTCGACCGGATCCACTGGGAGGGGGCCTACTGGCGCACCGACATCGGAAGACGCGCCCTCGATCGGGAAGGGGCGTAACGTCCTTTTCAAAGAGGAAGACGCCATGGCCGGCAAGGTACTGATTCTCATGGGAAGCAGGTCGGACGCCGACGTGATGCGGGAGACGGCCCGCGTCCTGGCCTCGTACGGCATCGCCTCGGACCTGACGGTGGCTTCGGCGCACCGGTCTCCCGCCCGTACCCGGAAGATTGCGGCCGACGCGGAAGACAACGGGTACGCGATCCTCATCGCCGGCGCCGGGTCCGCGGCGCACCTGGCGGGCGTGGTCGCCGGGGAGACGACCCTTCCGGTGATCGGCGTGCCGCTGTCCGGTTCCCCGTTGTCCGGTCTCGACGCCCTGCTGGCGACGGTCCAGATGCCCGCCGGGGTCCCCGTCGCGACGATGGCGATCGGGAAGGCGGGCGCCCGGAACGCGGCGCATCTGGCGGCCGAGATCCTGGCGCTGTCCGATCCGGCGCTGAAAGGAAAGATCCGC
>CAYWOT010000035.1:0-14096 GCA_964459975.1 uncultured bacterium | reverse complement strand
GACTTTCGTCGCAAGAAGCTCGATGTCGCGGCGGCCTGCGTCTTTGCTGGGCTCGGCATCGACCGTGAAACCGGGAAGAGGGTGTAATGGTGTCAGACGAAGTTGAGTTCAAGGTCGGGGAGGACGCCTTCGAGGAGTACGATTCCGAGGCCACCCTGGTCCGCCTCTCCCAAGCTCTCGTCTCCCTGGGACACCACGTGATCCGCCTGGGCGCGGGCCCGGGACTCGTCGACGCGTTGCGCGCCGATCGGCCCGACCTCGTCTTCAACATCGCCGAGGGGGAAGGAGGACGATGCCGCGAGGCCCACGTCCCGGCCCTGCTCGAGATGCTGTCCATCCCGTACGTGGGATCGGACCCCCTCACGCTCTGCGTGACGCTCGACAAGGCCATAGCCAAGCGGATCGTGGCGTCGGAAGGCTTCCCCACGCCGCGGTTCCGCGTCTGCGCGTGTCCCTCCGAGCTGGACGACGCCGGCCTCTCCTACCCCGTCATCGTCAAACCCGCCTGCGAGGGATCGAGCAAGGGGATCCGCCTCGCGTCCCGCGCGGCATCGCCGGCGGAAGCGAAGGAGCGGGTCGATCTCGTCACCGGGTCTTACGGCCAGGATGCCCTCGTGGAGGAGTTTCTCCCCGGCTCCGAGCTCACGGTCGGAATCGTCGGAAACGGAACGGCAAGGATCGTCGGGATCATGGAGATCGTTCCGCGGACGGTCCGCCCCGACGAGTTCGTCTATTCCCTCGAGGTCAAGCGCGACTGGGAGAACCAGGTCGAGTACCGGTGCCCCCCGTCGGTCCCCCCGGGCGTCGTTTCGGAGGTCGAGCGGTGCGCGACGGGCATCTACCGGCTCCTGGGGTGCCGGGACTTCGCCCGGATCGATTTCCGTCTCGACGGGCGCAACGTTCCGCACTTCCTCGAATGCAACCCTCTGCCCGGGCTCTCGCCGGGGTACGGAGACCTGCCGATCATGGCCGCGCGCATGGGAATCGCGTACGAGGCTCTCCTCTCGGACATCCTGTCGTCCGCGCTGGCCCGCCTCGGGGCTGCGCCGTCATGATGCCGGCGGCCCTGACTCCACAGCGGGTCGCCGTCCTCTACACCCCCGTGGAGGAGACGCTGAAGGACGTCGAGGGGCCGATGCGGGAGGAGATGGACCTTGCGGTGAGCGCTCGGGAAGTGACCGACGCGCTCTCGTCCTGCGGCCACGCCGCCCGGTGCTTTCCCTTCGACCACGACCCCGCGGCGCTCGCCATGTCGCTTCGCGCGTACGGTCCGGACACCGTGTTCAACTTAAGCGAGTGCCCGCTCTTTTCCGCGCAGAAGGAGCCGCACGGCGCCGCCTACCTGGAGCTGCTCCGGCTTCCGTATACCGGGAACGGGCCGCTCTCTCTCTCGGTGTGCAACGACAAGGCGCTCACGAAGCGCGTCCTGTCGTCGTGCGGCATCGCCACACCCGCCTTCCTCCTGTACCGCGAAGTCCCGAACGGCGGGCGCTCCGGGCTCCGTTTTCCCGTCATCGTCAAGCCCTCCAAGGAAGACGGCTCCGCGGGGATCACCGAGGAGAGCGTCGTCGACGACGAGGAGGGCCTCCGGCAGCAGGTCGCCCAGGTCCTCGAAAAATACGGACAGGAGGCGCTCGCCGAAGAGTACGTCGGAGGACGGGAATTCAACGTGGGCGTGCTCGGCAACGGCACCGCGGAAGAACCGTACCGCGTCTTGCCGCCCGCCGAGCTCGTCTATCGGAACCCGCGGTGGCGCGTCTGCTCCTTTGAGTCGAAGTGGGACGCCAACCACCCCGCCTACGACGAGATCGCGCCCCAGTGCCCCGCAGACGTTCCCGACGCCCTGCGCGACCGGCTGGCCGGCCTGGTGCTCGCCTGTGCGCAGGCGTTTGGCCTGTGCGGCTACGCCCGCGTCGACTTCCGGATGGACCGCGGCGGAACCCTGTTTGCTCTCGAGGTGAACCCGAACCCCGACATCTCGAGCAACGCCGGCCTGGCCCGGGCAGCCGGCGTAGCGGGGTACTCCTACGAGGCCTTGATCGAGGAGATCCTTCGCCTCGGACGCGCCCGCGGGGCCCGATGAGCGGGATCCGCAGGGTCCTTCCGGAGGACCGGGAGGCGATCCGGACGCTCATCGAGGGGACGGGCGCCTTCAAGCCCTTCGAGACGGACGTGGCGATGGAGCTCGTCGATGAGGCGCTCGGCCAGCCGGACCAGGACGACTACCACCTGTACGTCCTCGTCGAGGACGACGGGACGATCGCAGCATACGCCTGCTTCGGCAAGAACCCGATGACCGCCGCGACGTTCGACCTGTACTGGCTCGCCACCCGGACCGACCGGATGCGAAGGGGATACGGGCGCCGGATCACGGCGTTCGTGGAGGAGGAGATCCGCAAGCGCGGAGGCCGCCTCCTCGTGATTGAGACGTCGTCGAAGGGATCGTACGCGGAGGCGCGGGCATTCTACGAAAAAATCGGCTGCACGTTGGCCGCGCAGCTCCCCGACTACTACGACGAAGGCGACGACAAGCTCGTCTACCTGAAACGTCTCACGTAGGCGGGGGCCGCTCGATCTCGACCGACTCGCCCGTCTCGACGTACCAGAGGAACCCCCGCACCGGAACGCCCCAGGCGCCCGAGAGGACCTCCATGTACCCCCGCACCTGCCCTTCGTATTCCCGTTCCTCGGGACCCTCGCGGGGCCCCGTCTTGTAGTCGACGATCCAGTACTCTTCCGCGCCGTCCTTGTCGCCGGAAGGAACCCGCACGACGAGGTCGGCCCGCTCCTGCCTCGACCATCCTCCGCGAAGCGAGAGCATCGGCAGCTCCGTCCCCACGAGCGCCGCCCCGCGCAGGAGGCGGCCCATTTCGCTTCGCGCCATGCTCCTGCAGATGCGCCGCCACCGCGTTTCCTCGCCTTCGCGCCAAACCACGGGAAGGGGCCGTGCGGGGGGCCACGGTCCGCCCACGGGGGGCGCCGCCTCAAGCGCCCGGTGGACCGCGTCGCCGAACCGCGTTCCGACGTCCCTGTCGTACAGCTCCTTTACGGTCACCTCTTGGGCTTCCGGAGGAGCCGCCGGCGCGGGGGGCGGCGACCATTCCGGAAGCGGCGCCGGAGCGGGCGCGGGCGGAGACGGCGCGCCCGGAAGCGGAAGCGGTTCGCGAACCGCCACCTCGAGCACCGAGCCGCCCGAGGGAAAGGTCCTCCGAGTTCCGGGGAGTCCCGTGATCGTGCAGACGCCCGGGCCGCCGTCCCCGCCGAGCGCGAGGGCCGCGCGCAGCGCCTCGGCGGCCACGGATCCCCTTCCCTTGGCGCTCTCGACGAAGAAGAGCCGGTCGCGCGCCCGGGTGGCGGCGACGTACAAAAGGCGCCTCTCCTCGGCGTCCTGCCTCCGCGCCTCCCACTGTTCGAAGGTGACGGGCTCGTTTCCGGCGGCGGGAACAAGCCGGTACGCGGAGTACGTCCGGAACCCGGGGAAGATCACCGCCTGTGCGTTCCGGATCCGGTCCACCCGCAAGCCCTCCGGCGGCCGTCTCCCCCCGCGGGAGAGGTTGGCGAGGATCACGACGGGGAATTCGAGCCCCTTTGAGAGGTGAATCGTGGAGATCCGCACGGCGTCCTCCCCCTCCTCGAACGTGGGGAACTCGGTCTCCGGCCTCTCCTCGTCCGTCTTGCGCCGGATCTCCCGGATGAAGGCCTTGAGAGATCCGCCGCCGCGCCACTCGAAGGCGAACGCGATCTCGGCCGCCTTGGCCAGGTTCTGCACGATCCGCTCGCCCTCGGGAAGCCGGGCGGCCACGAACTCGACGCCCGATTCCCGGTAGAGGTCCTCGATCAGCGCGGGAAGCGACGCCTTCCCCCGCGAGGCGGAGAGGCGGGCGAGCAGGCCGAGCGCGTCCCTTGCCCTCGCGGAAACGGCGCCCTCTCCCCCGCAATGCAGCGGCACGATCTCCCGGTCGGAGAGGCCGAAGAAGATCGTCTTGAGCGCCGCGTAGCGGGCGCACCCGTCCGCCGGGGCGTCGACCGCCGCAAGGACCATCCGCAAGTCCTGGACTTCCTGCCGCGCGAAGAAGCCTCTCCGTGATGGGACGAGGCACGGGATCCCCGCGTCCGTAAGCGCGTCCCGGTAGGAAGCCAGGATCCCGCCGCCGGTATCGGAGCGGTAGAGCACGGCGATATCGCGGAGCTGCGCGGGACGCTCCGGTCCGCCGCCCTTGTCGCCCACCATCGTCTCGCCCACGATCCTTTCGATCAGGCCGGCCAGGAACCGCGCTTCCTCCACCCCCTCGCCCAGCGAAAAGAAGGTCGCAGCCTCCGCTCCGCAAGGATCCCCGCGGAAGGGGACGACCGGCGCGTACGGCGCGAACTCCTCGTCGCCGGGCAAAACGGATGCGAAGAGGCCGTTGACCGCAGCGACAAGGTCCGGCCGGCTCCGGAAGTTGGTCACGAGGCGGATCGCCCCCCCGCTGCGGGCGATGAGCTCCTCGCGGAACCGATGGTACACGCGGACGTCCGCGCGGCGAAATCCATAGATCGACTGCTTCGGGTCGCCCACGAGGAACAGCCGTCCCGGCGGGCCAACGCCCGCGAGCACGCGGAGCATGTCGGCCTGCAGCGGATCGGTGTCCTGGAACTCGTCCACCAGGACGTGTCGAAACCGCTCCGACACCTTCCGCGCAACCTGGGGGTTTTCGCGCAGCAGCGCACAGGCGCGAAGGAGCAGGTCCATGAAGTCGAGCCCCCCGCCTTTGGCCTCGTCGTAGAACCGCGCCGCGACCCTCGCCCGGTCGACCAGGAACCGGGCCGCCGCATCCCCCCGCGGCGCCTCCGCGAGCACCCGGAAGAGCACAAGCAGCCTGTCCCGGGCGCCGGCCGGCGTCTCCCCCGGAGGCCGCGGGTAGGTCTTTTGGCTCCGCAGGCGGTCGGCCCGAAAACCCAAGGCGCGCACCCCTTCCGCGGCGAGCCCTGCGGCGGCCGCAAGATCCCCCCGCTCGACGGCGTCCCAGACGCGGTCCAGCGCCGCGCGCGCCGCCTCGACCGTCTGCGCCATCGCGTGCGAACGGTCCGCAATCCCGCCTTCGAAGGCCCGGAACCATCGGACGGTCTCCGCGTACTCGCCCGTAAGATAGCCGAGCAGATCCGCGGGGGACCCAAAGTCCAGCCCCCGCTCCTCGAGGACGTCCCGGTGGTAGAGGCACATCCGCCGGACCATCCCGAACGCCCGGGTCCGGTCCGCGGCCCTGGCGACCGCCGGCTCCCACCGCGGATCCGCCTCGGGCCGCCCGAACTCGGCCCGCAGGAAGCGGCGGAACGCAGCGTCCCAGGCGTCGGCGGCCGCCCCTTCGGGGAGGACCTCGAAGCGGGGGTCGACGCCGGCTTCCGCCGGATGGGAAAGAAGGAGCCGCCGGCAGAAGGAGTGGAACGTCGTGACCGAGAGGCGGCCCACGCCGTCGGTCATCCCCGAGGCGCGTGCGGTAAGATCGTCCGTCGACGGAAATCCGTCGGGGGAAATCTCGACCAGCGGGTTCCACGCCCGCACCTGCGCCGCCGCCTCCTCGACGCTCGAAGCCGACCGGCAGGCGGAGAGCAGGAGCTCCCATCCTTCCGAAATCCGGGATTTCATCTCGGCGGCGGCCTTGTCGGTGAAGGTGAGCAGGAGCACGTCGTCGGGCCCCAACTCCTTCTTCGCGAGAAACAGGTTCGTGACCCGCGCGACCAGGGTGGCGGTCTTTCCCGTCCCGGCCGAGGCGTCCACCGCCAGGTCCCGGGAGAAGTCGCTTACGGCCCGGCGCCGGTCGCCTTCCACGTCACTCCTCCCCCGCGGGGCGGAGCCGCGCGACCGCGCGCAGGGCCGGATCGCTACCGACGCGCCGCACGAGCGCCGCCGTCTCGGCCTTCGTTCCCTCGAATGCAGGCGAGACGCGGCAGTGGTCCCGGTACGCGCACCCCCGACAGTAGCGGGGCGCGGCGTCGCCCGCGAATCGGAACCGGTGATGGGGCAGCGGCGGGAAGCGGCCGCCGGACGCCAGGGCAAGCCACTCGGCAAGCGATGCCGCCCATTCGTCCCGGATCTCATCCCACTGGTCCCCGGTCACGGTGACGTCCCGGATCTCTCCTTTGAGAAACCGCAGGGACGCCTGGACGGCCGGAGAAAGGGTTCGCGCAAACAGGAGATACAAGGGGATCTGGTGGGACAGGCCGTGCCGGATCCAGGAAAGGGGAGACCGCTCGTGTTTCCCGTCCCGGTATTTGTAGTCGACGATCTCGACCTCTCCCGCGGGGCCGCGGTCCACCCGGTCCACCCGCCCCGAGAACGCCGGCAGGCCTCCCGCTGCCGGCACGGTGAAGGAGTGCTCCACGGCCTCGACCCGCCGGGCGCCGGGGACCCGCCCCTTTTTTGCCTCCCACGCGAGGAGCGCCTCCACCGCGCCTTCCGCTTCCCGCCGGGAAAGGACGAACAGCCCGGGCAGGCCGACCGGGTTGTCCCGCGCGAAGCGGCGGAAGACCTCGGCGGCCGCCGCCCGCGGATCTCCCCAGGCCCGGCCCGAGGCAGCCTCTTCGCCGATCTTCCGCAGGATCTCGTGGACGAGCGTCCCCACGTCCGCATCGGACAGGACGAGGTTCTCCTCGGGCTCATCAGCCGCAGACAGTCCGAGGCGGAAGCGGAGGAAGTACCGGTAGGGGCACGTGGCGAGCTCGGAGAGCCGCGACGCGCTCTCGACGGCCGCACCGGTGCGCCCCGACGGCAGATCCGCAAAAGACGAACGCCCCTCGGCCCTCGCCTTCCATTCGCCAAGGATCGCCGCAACCCGGTGCCACGGGACTCCCGCCGGGTCCCCTTTCAGCCCGCCGCCCTTAAGCCACGCTCTCATCGCCGCCTCCCGAACGCTCACCGGCCCGGGGCCGCAAAGTGCCTCGAACGGCTTTCGGGACAGCGACGCCACCGACAGCCCCGGCACCTCGTCCCATTTCGCGGCGAACGCGGCGGTTCCCGCGAACTGCGCCAGGAGAAGGAGAAGGTACCGTGAGGGCCGCAGGGCCGCCCCTTCCGCATCGGCACGCGGGACGCAAAACGCCACCTCAGCCCTGGCCTGGGCCGCCGGGAGGGAGAACAGGAGCCGCTCCTCCGCGGCGTTCTGCCTGCGCAGCGCAAGGGCGTCGGGCATTCCCGACTGGCGGACGAGGCGGTTCAGCTCCAGCCGGTCGGCGTCGGGAAGAAGGGGGTCCTCCTCGATCCGGGCGGGCACGACGTCCTCGTTGACCGAGAGGACGAGGATCCGGGCCGCCGTCGCTCCTCTCAAGGAAACCAGATCCCCCGCGACCACCGCGCCGGGAACGCGCAGTCCTCCCGTCTCGCCCAAAAAGAGGCGCTCCTCGGCAAGCAGCGTCCGAAACCACGCGAGCCCCGCCGCCGCGCCCGGCCACGGGATCTCCCGCTCCGGAATCCGCTCGAGGTCGGCCAGGAGGGCGAAAAGCGCCTTGGCGGCGCGCCGGTCCCGCTCGTCTTCCTGCCCGGGGCCGCCGCCGATCCGGAAATGCCGGAGCAGAACGGCCCGGAGGGCCGCCGCCAGCCCTGCGTAGCTGCCCGCCTCCCGCACCGGCGCGAGCGCTTTCCGAAGAACGCGCACCTCCTCCCTCAAGCGCCGGAGCTGCCGAAGGCGCTCCGCCCCGGCCGACTCCCCGCCTTCTCCTTCGCCGCGCGGGCGAAGGCGCGACAGGCGCGTCTCCCAGTCGGCGCCGGACACCACCAGGAGTTCCCGCGTCCACAGGTCCCACAGGTCCGGACGCCTGGGCCCGTCCTGACCGCCGGCCTTCTCCCGGAGATACGGCGACGAGAGAACGTCGATCACCGCGCCCCGCGGGAAGTCCTCCGCGGCTGTCTCGATCATCTGGATCAGGACGCGCACGAGGGGAACCGACGCCAGGGGGACGCTTCCCCGCCGGGCGACCCGGATGCCGTATTCGTCGGCCGCCCTCTCCCAGACGGGAACCGCGGTTTCCGAAAACCGCCGGGAGACGACCAGGATGTCTTCGCCAGGGGAGGCATCGAGCCATTCGCGCACCTTGCGGGCCGCAAGACGGACCTCGCCGCGTTCATGCGGAGCGGACAGGATCGAAAACGGGACCGGGCCCGAAGGCTCCTGCCGGAGACTCTCGAAGATCCTTTCGCGGACCGATGCGATCTCCGCGGACGACGGATCCCGCAGGATCTCCACGTTTTCCTCGAAGGCCCGCATCATCCGGTCCCACGCCGGCGCCGCGTACGAGAACGCGGGCGAGAGCACCCCGTTCGCGTCGACCAGCGCGGGGAAATACACGTCGTCCAGGAGGCCGCTTGCCAGGAGCGCGTCCACGAGCGTCCACTGAAGGCGCGTGAAGTCGTAGAACCCGTACAGCATCACGCGGAACGGGTACCCCGGCTGTTCGAACCCGGCGACCGCATCCTGAAAGATTCGCCTCCGGGACATGCCTCCGGCGGCCGCGATCCTGCGCTCGACGCCCCGGTAGAGGCGGCGCCACTCGGCCCACCGGGCGGCATCGCCGTCCCTCCCGGCGGCCCGCGCCCCTTTTTCGACCCGGCGCAGCGCTTCCTCCCCGAGCCATCCCTCCTCGAGGTCCGCCAGCGTCCGGGCGAGCGCCGGCAGGAACCCCGGCGTCCCGGCGATCGGCGCGAAGTCCCCGCTCCCGTCCGCGTACATCTCGCGCACGGCGGCGAGCATCGCCGCGGAGGTCTGCGCAGCGCCCAGTTCCCGGGGAAAGACTCCCCGGTGCTTGAGGAGCCGCACGGCGAAGTCGTACAGGGTCAGGATCGAGGTTCCCGCCGCGCTTCCGTCCCGGCGTCCCGCCAAGCGGCGCAGGAGGTGCTCCCGCAGGTCGTTCGACGGCACGAGGAGCACATCCTCCCGCCCGGGGGTACGTCCGAACGTCCGCGGAAGCCGGGAGAGGAGCCGCTCTTCGAGCGCGGGGAAGGAGCCCGCGAAGAGGCGGGAAATCGAGGAATTCGGGTCCTGCGTCATCCGTCCCATTGTAATCGCTGGCGCCGCGCCGGAGAATGGATACGGATGCCGCGCCATGAGGAGCAATCGGAGATGAAGCCGCCGACGAAGCGGGAAACGAGGACCCAGTTTGCGGGAGTGTCCGAACGGTACCGGACAAGCTCCGACCACGTCGTTTCCGACGACCGCGAGGTTCTCCTCTCTCTCCTTTCGCCCGAACCCTCCCACCTTTTCCTGGATGTCGCCACCGGCGGCGGCCACACCGCGGAGGGGTTCGCCCCCCGCGTGCGAAGGGCGGTCGCCTCGGACCTCACCCCGGAGATGCTCCGGGAAGCAAGGACGCTTGCCGCGCAGCGGAACCGCCGCAACGTCGCCTTCGTGGCGGCGGACGCGGAGAACCTCCCCTTCGCGCCGGCGTCGTTCGACCGCGTCGCCTGCCGGATCGCTCCGCACCATTTTCCCGACCTTCGGGCGGCGGTCCGGGAGATGGCCCGGGTCCTCAAGGCCGGGGGCCTGGCAGGGATCATCGACAGCGTGGTGCCCGACGATCCCGCGCTGGACGCGTTTCTGAACGGGATCGAGCGGGTGCGCGACCCGACGCACGTGCGCAGCTGCCGGGTCGAGGAGTGGACCGCCGTCCTCGCGGAGGCGGGGCTGTCCGTGCTGCATGCCTCCCGCATGTGGAAAGAGCACCCGTTCGCCGAATGGGTGGCCCGGACCGGCCGGCCGCCCGAGGTGCAGCGGCAGGTCGAGTCGATGTTCCGCAACGCCTTTCCCCGGGCGCGGGAGTACTGCCGCGTCCGCATCGAAAACGGCGCGGTGGTCGCCTACTCCGACGAAAAGGGCATCTTCGTCGCAAAGAAAGCCTAGCGGCGTACCAGCATGCGAAGCTCCGGGAGGAGCGGACGCCTCCCCTCCGCTTTCGGCTCCTTCCGGTATGGATGCCGGCTATCCGCATCCTCGGAGGGGGGGCTCCGTTCGTGGCTCGCCGCGCGATGAACCCGCACGGCTGCGCTAAACCTCACTGCGCCCCCCCTTCCTCGGCCGCGAAGCCGGCAATGTCCCTGCGCTCCCCCAGCTTCCGCCGGATCGAAGGTGCCGCCCCATAACGAGCTGCGCACCCCCCTTGGGCGGGGGCGTGTCTTCCGAAGTGGAGGCCAAAGGGGGACACTCATGAACTCGAGTGTCCTGTTGCATGAGTGTCCCCCCGGAAACAATGCAGCCGCGGCAGCCGGTACGCGGGGGACGCTCCTGAGTCGGGAAACGGATAACAGCCAGGAACGTCCCCCGCTGCCGCACGGCAAGGCGTCCTAAGCGCAAGGGGTGGTGCGAGCGAGTTGGGGCGGCAGTGGACGGGGACGCGCCCAAGTTGGGGTAAAGAGCAAAGCCGGGCATGTCCCCGGTGCCGGGGACGTTCCTGGCTTTACTCATTTTCCCGACTCAGGAGCGTCCCCATCCACACGCCCTGTGAGGGGGGCACCAGGGGTGGCTTTTCCGGTAAACTGGAGCCTATGGCATTGGAGAAGGAATCGTCCGTATCGAGGATCTTCGTCCCCGCGATGGATTGCCCGGACGAGGAAAAGGAGATCCGGGCCGCGCTCGGGCGCCTTCCGGGGGTGGAGGAGCTGGGTTTCCACCTGTTTTCCCGGCAGGTCGAGGTGCGCCACCGGTGCGATCTCGACGAGATCCTCAAGGCGCTCCACGCCATCGGCATGGAAGGCAAGCCCCTCTCCGGAGCGCTCCGCCAGGCGGAGATCCCCGAGGCGAGCAAGGCACCCCTTTTCGCGTTCTTCGCGTCGGGGGCGCTCCTTTGCGCCGGTGCGCTCCGGTACGTCGCGCCCGCCGCGCCGCCGTGGACGGAATGGTTCTTCCTCGCCGCGATCCTCGCCGGGGGCGTGCGGATCGCCGTCGCCGGCGTGCGGGAACTGCGGAACCGCTCCCTGGGGATGAACGCGCTCATGACGGTCTCGATCGGCGGAGCGGCCCTGATGGGGGAGTGGGCGGAGGCAGGCGTCGTGGTCTGCCTCTTCGCCCTGGCGAACTATCTCGAGGCGCGGAGCCTCGACCGCGCCAGGAAGGCGACCGCCGATCTCTTCACGCGAGCGCCGGAGACCGCCGTGGTCCGCGTGGGCGGCGTGGGCGGACGGGAGCAGACCGTTCCCGCCGAGGAGGTCCACGCGGGAGACACCCTCGTGGTGCGCCCGGGAGAGCGGGTCCCGGTCGACGCAAGCGTGTTCAAGGGGATCTCCGACGTCAACGAGGCGGTGCTGACGGGCGAGTCCGTTCCCGTGGAAAAGCGGGAAGGCGATCCGCTCTACGCCGGAACCGTCAACGGGCGAAGCCTGCTGCTCGCCACCGCGGTGCGCCCGCTGTCGGAATCGACTCTTGCGACGATCCTTCGGAGGGTGGAAGAAGCCCAGGGAAAGAAGGCCGCGATCCAGTCGTTCATGGAGAAGTTTGCGGCGGTCTATACCCCGATGGTCCTGGCGTCGGCCTTCCTCGTGGCCGCCATTCCCCCTGCGCTGGGAGCCGGCACGGTCTCCGAATGGGCCTACCGGGCGCTGGTCCTGCTCGTCATCGCCTGCCCGTGCGCGATCGTCCTCGCCGCTCCGGTGGTCACCGTCGCGGCCCTGACCCGCGCCACCCGCGAAGGAATCCTGGTCAAGGGAGCGAACCACCTCGAGACGCTCGCGAAGGTCCGCTCCGTCGCCTTCGACAAGACCGGCACGCTTACGGCCGGGCGGCTGCGCGTCACGCGGGTCGTCCCGGCGGAAGGGGTCGACGAGGCCGACGTCTTGCGGATGGCGGGCGCGGTCGAGGCGGGCTCGGCGCATCCCGCGGCGGCTGCAGTCCGCCACGAGGCGCGAAAAAGAGGGATCGCGCAGGCGGCGCGGGGAACGCTGGCGCGGACGTTCACCGTCCTCGAGGGACGGGGCGTTTCCGCCGAGGTGGAGGGACGGCGGGTGTTCGTCGGGAATCGGCGTCTGTTCGAGGAGATCGGCGGGGCTCCGCCCTCGCTGCCCGATGCGCCGCATCCGCCCGCCGGGGCGGAAGGGACGGCAACCCTGGTCACGCTCGTCGGAACCGGAGAAGGAGTGGCGGGATTCCTCGAGATGGAGGACGAGGTCCGGCCCGAGTCCGCGGCGGTGGTCCGGACCCTGCGGCGTCTCGGCGTGAAACACCTCGTCATGCTCACGGGCGACCGGAGCGCCGCGGCTGCGGCCGCGGCCGACGCGGTCGGGATCAAGGAGGTGATCTCGGATCTTCTGCCCGAGGACAAGCTGCGCAAGATGGAGGAGCTCGTAGCCGCACACGGGACGGTCGCGATGGTCGGGGACGGCGTCAACGATGCGCCGGCGCTCGCCCTGGCCTCCGTCGGGATCGCGATGGGGGCGGCCGGCTCCCCCGCCGCCATCGAGACGGCCGACGTCGCCCTGATGGCCGAGGACCTGGGCAAGGTCCCCGCCGCGATCGTCCTGGGCCGCCGCATGGTGTCGCTGGTGCGCCAGAACGTCGTCCTGGCCCTGGCGATCAAGACCGGCTTCCTCGCGGCGGCCGTCTCCGGCTTCGCGACCTTGTGGATGGCCGTGGCGGCCGACATGGGGACCACCCTTCTCGTCATCTTCAACGGGCTTCGGCTCCTGCGGACCGGCGGGCGGAACCGGTAGCCCGCGCGTGGCCCGCCCCCGCCTGCCGCGCAACGTCATCGCCCTGGGACTCGTCTCCCTCCTCACCGACTTTTCGAGCGACATGATCTACCCCTTGCTGCCGATCTTTCTGACAGCGACGCTCGGGGCGGGTCCGGCCGCCCTCGGAATCATCGAAGGGGTGGCGGAGGCGACCGCGTCGCTGCTCAAGCTCGTCTCGGGAGCATGGGCGGACCGCGTCGGGAAGAAAAAACCTCTTGTTCTCGCCGGATACGGCCTCTCCTCGGTGGCCAGGCCGCTCGTGGGATTCGCCGCGACCTGGTGGCACGTCCTCGCCGTGCGCTTTTCCGACCGGATCGGCAAGGGGATCCGCACCTCGCCGCGGGACGCCCTGATCGCGTCTTCCGTCCCCCTGACGGACCGGGGGCGCGCGTTCGGTCTGCAGCGGGCGATGGATCACCTGGGGGCGGTGTTCGGCCCCATAGCGGCGTTTCTGCTTCTGGCCGGCGCGGGCCTTTCCTATCGCACCGTCTTCTTTCTGGCCGTGGTCCCCGGGGCCGGCGCGATGGCCGCCCTGGCGTTCCTCGTGCGGGACTACAAGACGCCGGTTTCCCCCAACCCCCCGGGACTCTTCGGCGGCGGACGCCTTCCTTCCGTTTTCCGCCGGTATCTGCTGATCGTCGCCCTGTTCACCCTGGGGAATGCAAGCGACGCATTCCTGATCCTGCGCGCGGTGGACGCGGGCGTCGCCTCGACGTGGGTTCCTCTGCTGTGGGCGGCGTTCAACCTCGTCAAGTCATCCCTGTCGACCTACGCCGGAGCGCTCTCCGACCGCTTGAGCCGCAAGCACCTGATCATCGCGGGATGGATCGTGTACGCGGTCACCTACGCTCTGTGGGGAATCGTGACGGGGCCCGCGTGGATGGTGGCCCTGTTCCTCGTCTACGGGCTCTACTCGGCGGCGACCGAGGGCACCGAGCGCGCCTTCGTGGCCGACTTCGTCCCGGCGGAGAGACGGGGCACGGCGTTCGGATGGTTCCATCTGACGGTGGGCGTCTCGGCCCTGCCGGCGAGCGTCCTGTTCGGGGAGCTGTGGAAGGCGTACGGTTCCCGCGCGGCGTTCGGCGTGAGCGCGGGACTGGCGGTCGCGGCCTCGGTGTTCCTGGTCCTGCTCACCCTCCCCAGCGAACCCGCGGAGAGCCGCCCCGCGTCTCGATGACGCGCAGCACGAAGGGCCGCCTGCGGCCGGGCACCTCGCCGAAGCGCAGGTCCGAGAAGGTGAGGATCCGGTCCTGGCCGTCGCGGGACATCTGAACCACGGGGAAGCGGGCGAACCAGAGGTAGGTCCTGACGTCAGGAAGGCTCCCGAGGGACCACTCCCTGGCGACGTCGCGCCCGCGAAGGACGCGCTGCTTCCAGTCCACCGCCTCCGTGAACGGATCGACGTCGG
>CAYWOT010000034.1:0-14332 GCA_964459975.1 uncultured bacterium | reverse complement strand
CGCAGGCCCACCTGCGCATCGAGGGGAACTGCGACGAGCGCGGGACCGCCGAGTATAACCTCGCGCTGGGCGAGCGGCGCGCCGTGAGCGCCAAGGACTACCTCGTGTCCCTGGGCGTAAGCGCCGACAGGATCTCCACCGTGAGCTTCGGCGAGGAGAAACCGATCGACCCGGGGCACAACGAAGAGGCGTGGGCGAAGAACCGCCGGGACCACTTTGTCCTGCAATAAGGCGCCGATGAGCACCAGGCGGCTTTTCCCGTTGTTGTGTCTCGTCCTGCTGGGGGCGGCGGCAGGCGGATGCGCCGTGGCCGACACCGGGGCGTTCACCCGGCTCCAGCAGGACATGGAGTCCCTCAAGCACCAGGTCGCCGTTCTCCAGAGCAAGAGCGCGGCGGCTGCGCCGGCGGAAGGGCGGGAGCTGGCCTCGGTCCAGAGGAACCTGGCGGATCTCTCCGCGGAGAACGACCGGATCAAGGCGGAGCTTCTCTCCGTGTCCGCGCGCACCGACGATTCGAAGCTCGCCATGCAGAAGGAAATCAGCCGGCTCAACGGGACGACCGTCGAGCAGGGGCAGGCGATCCGGGAGCTGCAGGCGAAGACGGCGGGGCTCGACGAGATGGAGAAACGGGTCGCGGCGCTCGAGCACGGCGGCGGAACGGCCGCGCCGGGCAAGCCGCCCGCGCCCGCGGCGGAGAAAGCCCCCGCCGGCGGGACGGCGCCGGTCTCCCTGGACGAGCTCAAGACGCCCGAAGAGATGTACGCCTACGCCCTGGGCCTCATCAAGAACGGAGAGACCAAGAAGGGGCGGGAGGTCTTGAACGCCTTCGCCGCGAAGTATCCGGCCAACCGGCTCATGCAGAACGTGTACTACTGGAAGGGAGAGACGTTCTACGCGGAGAAGGACTACGAGAGCGCGATCCTCTCGTTCCAGGACGTGATCGACAAGTTTCCTGCGGGGGAAAAGGCGCCCCATGCGATGCTGAAGCAAGGCCTCTCCTTCCAGGCGATGGGCGACAAGAAGAACGCGCGAATTCTCTACGAGCTGGTCCTGTCGAAGTACCCGAAGTCGTCGGCGGCGGACCTGGCCAAGCAGAAGCTCGCCGCCCTGAAGTGACGGGGCGGCCGAAGGCTAAAACGACCGGATGATCAAGAATTTCGTGCTGGACACCAATGTCCTGCTGCACGACCCGTCCGCGCTTTTCAAGTTCCGCGACAACCGGATCATCATCCCCATCACCGTGATCGAGGAGCTCGACCGCTTCAAAAAAGACCTGAACATGCTCGGGCGCAACGCGCGGACGGTGTCGAAGTTCATCGACCGGCTCCGGGCGACGGGCAGCCTGGCGGGCGGGATCGCGCTGGACCACGGGGGGCGCCTGCGCGTGGCCTTCGACGGAGAGGGCGCGCAGCGGCTCCCGGCCGAGCTTCTGGGAAACCGGGAGGACAACCAGATCCTCGCCGTGGCGCTCGGGGAGAAGCTGCGGGACCGGGACGTGCCGGTCGTCCTCGTCACCAAGGACACGAACCTGCGGATCAAGGCGGACGCGCTCGGGCTGCGGGCGGAGGACTACGAGAGCGACCGCGTCGACATCGAGGAGCTCTACACGGGCTACCGGGAGCTTCCGGTGGGCAAGGCGTGGATCGACGCATTCTACGCCGCCGGAGAAGGGGACCTCCCGGACGGTGTCGAGGAGCCTCAGCCCAATGAGTACTTCGTCCTTCGGAACGGCTCGTCCCAGTCCGCCCTCGGCCGGTTCGACCCCGTCCGGAAGAAGGTCCGCGCGCTGGCCCAGGTGAAGGAGGACGTCTGGGGGATCCGGCCGCGCAACAAGGAGCAGCACTTCGCCCTCGACGTGCTGCTCGACGATTCGGTGAAGCTCGTCACGCTCGCGGGCAAGGCGGGGACGGGCAAGACGCTCCTGGCCATCGCCGCCGGACTGCGGAAGACCTCCGACGAGGAGGCGTACCAGCGGCTGCTCGTCTCGCGCCCGGTCTTCCCGATGGGGAAGGACATCGGGTTCCTCCCGGGCGACGTCGAAGAGAAGCTCAAGCCGTGGATGCAGCCGATCTTCGACAATGTGGAATACCTCTTCGGATACAGCCGCCGGAAGCGGCAGGGGATGCGGGGGTACCAGGAGCTGATCAGCCTGGGCATCCTCGAGATCGAGCCGCTGACCTACATCCGCGGCCGGTCGATTCCGAACCAGTACATCATCATCGACGAGGCGCAGAACCTCTCCCCGCACGAGGTCAAGACGATCCTCACGCGGGCGGGGGAGAACAGCAAGGTCGTCCTCACCGGCGACCCGTACCAGATCGACAATCCTTTCGTCGACTCCGCCAGCAACGGGCTCTCGTGCATCGTGGAAAAGTTCAAGGGGGAGCCGATTGCCGGGCACGTCATGCTGATCAAGGGGGAGCGCTCCCCCTTGGCCGAGCTCGCCGCCAACATCCTCTGATCGGCAGGTGTCAGCCGGCGTGCTCCGGGCCCGATACCAGCACCCTGCGGGCCGCCTCGACCGCCTCCGGCGGTCCGGCCAGCGCAAGGACGTCCTTCCCCTGGAGGATGTTCTTCCCCGTCGGCGTGATCGTCTCCCCCTCCTCGCGCATGATGAGCAGGACGGCGGCTCCCGTCAGGCTCCCCACGTGCAGGTCCGCCAACGTCCTTCCGACGCAGTAGTCTCCGTGTCCGATGCGCAGGGGAACGACGTTGCCCAGTCCGGGAAACACCTCCCGGATCCGCCGGAGCGCGCGGGCGTCGTCCTCGCTCCCCCGGGGGGCGGTCTGTTTCGCCAACGCCTCGGCGATGACTTCGGACACCGCCCGGACATGGCCCTCCAGGTTCGTGGCGCCGCGCCAGAACAGGATTCCCGAGAACAGCAGCGCCCCCGCAAGGAGAACGGCCCCCGGAAGGCGGGGCAGGAACGGTTGTACGATCGCCAGCATCGGCAGTCCGACCAGAAGGAGGATGCCGATCTGCAGCGTGACGACCAGTGCGCGGCGCGGCGCCGCCGCCAGGTCGAGCGTACCCGGCACCGCTTCCGGCATCGCCCTGGCCGCGAGCGCGAGCGCGACGTACCGCGCGCTCCGGATGATGCCGAAGCAGAAGACGCCGGCGACCGCCGCCACGGCACCGAGAATGGCGTACCGGGCCACAAGGGGGGAGATGCCGGTGGACCGGGCGATCCACGCGGCGGCCTCGTCGTTCCATACGGAGGCCCCCGTGAGGATTCCAAGCACCGCCGCCAGGTCGATCAGCAGGATGCGCACGAATCGGCGCATTGGAGCGGATGGGGCGTCCGTCCGGCTCTTCGTGCGGAGCTCCCCCAGCCAGGAGGCGTAGAGGGCGGCAAAGGTGCGCAGGGGTTTGGGAAGACGGCGGTCGATCCGGGATGCCGCGGCGTCGGACCAGCGGATCAGCCAGGGGGTCGTGAGCGTGGTGATGGCCGAGACCGTCACGGCGACCGTGTACAGAACCTCGCCGGCGCCGCCCGACGCAAGCCCCGCCCCGGCGATGATGAAGGAGAACTCGCCGATCTGGGCCAGGCTCATTCCCGCCCGGACCGAAGAGCGGATCCCGTTTCCGGCGAGAAAGCCGCCGAGCGTGACCCCGACGATCTTGCCGGCGATCACCAGGAGCGTGAACAGGACGACGGCGTTCCAGTGGCGGGCGATCAGGAGAGGGTCGATCAACATCCCCACGGAGACGAAGAACATCGCCGCAAACACGTCGCGCAGCGGTTCGACGAGCCGCTCGATCTGTTTCCCCACACCCGATTCCGCGACCAGCGCGCCGCCCAGGAAGGCGCCCAGCGCAACGGAATATCCGAAGGCATGCGCCACCAGCGCGGATGCGAAGCAGATCCCGACGCTGGCCACGAGCGTCGTCTCCGCACGGTCCAGCCGGACGGCGGCGAGGATCAGGCGCGGAACGATCAACATCCCGCATACGAGAATGCTGGCGAGAAACCCGAGGAGCCGCAGGCCCGCCCAGATCAGCTCGCGCGCCGAGACGGCGCTGCCGGCGGAGACGGTGGTCAGAGCCGCCAGCAGCAGGATGGCGATCAGGTCCTCGACGATCAGGATGCCGAAGACGGTCTCGAGAAACGCCCCCCGGATTCCCCGCTCCTGGAACGCCTTGACGATGATCGTCGTGCTGGAGATGGCCAGGACCGCCCCGGCGTAGGTGCTCTCCAGCGGGCTCCAGCCGAACATCCGGCCCGCCACGTACCCCAGCCAGAGCATGAGGCTGGTCTCCACCAGCGTGGTCACGCCGGCGGTCGGCACCACTTCGGACAGCCGTCGCAGGTTGAACTCGAGCCCGAGGGAGAACATGAGGAGGACCACGCCGAGCTCCGCCAGCGTGCGGATCGTGGCGAAATCGGCGACGAGCGGAATCGGGATGTGAGGCCCGACGATCATGCCGGCGACGAGGTACCCGAAGACCACCGGCTGGCGGAGCCGATGGAAAAGGACCGTGGTGATCCCGGCGACGCAGAGCACGGTCGCCAGATTCTCGAGAAATTCGGGAGCGCTGCTCATGGAATTTCCGTCTCCGCGCCCGGTGAAGGATACGGATATCCTACAGGGTTCCGGAGACGGGGACACTCCCGAGTTGCTGAGCGGGGACACTCCTGAGGCGAGGAAAGGAGAACAGCCAGGAGTTTCCCAGGCGGGAATGTCCCCGCTTAGCGGGGATACCCGCTTCCTCGCTCCACAGGCCGCCGCTTAGGAACCCCCCGCTGCGCCTGACGGGGCCCCGGCGCCGCCATGTGGTAAGTTGAAAGGATGCGTGTACTGGGAATCGAGAGCTCGTGCGACGATACCGCGGCCGCGGTGTACGATTCTTCGGCGGGGTTACTCTCCAACGTCGTGTCGTCCCAGGTCCCCGTCCACGCCCTCTACGGAGGCGTCGTCCCGGAGCTCGCGTCGCGGGAGCATATCCGGTCGGTGGTTCCGGTGGTCGAGCGCGCCCTGAGTGAGGCGCGGTCGGGCAGGGAGGAGATCGACGGCATCGCGGTGACCGCCGGCCCCGGGCTCATCGGGTCGCTTCTGGTGGGCTTGTGCTTCGCGAAGTCTCTGGCCTACGCCTGGGAGAAGCCCATCTACGGGGCCGACCATCTCGAGGCGCACATCTTCTCGATCTTCCTGGAGCAGGCGGTGGCGTTCCCGTTCCTCGCGCTCCTGGTCTCCGGCGGCCACACCTCGCTGTTCCGGGTGTCCGGCTGGGACGACGTCCGCTTTCTGGGCGGGACGCTCGACGACGCGGCGGGGGAAGCGTTCGACAAGGCCGCGAAGTTCCTGGGGCTCGGGTATCCCGGCGGAGCGGTCATCGACCGCCTCGCGCGGGCGGGCGACCCGGGGCGCTTCGCCTTTCCCCGTGCCTGGCTTGCCCCCGGCTCGGCCGACTTCTCCTTTTCGGGCCTAAAGACGGCGCTCCGGACTTTTCTCGCGACGCGGGACGGGCGGGCGCTCCCCGTGGAGGACGCGGCCGCCTCGTTCGAGGAAGCGGTGGTCGACGTGCTCGTGGGAAAGACGGTGGAGGCGGCCAGGCGCGAGGGAGTCGCCCGCGTCGTGCTCGCCGGGGGTGTTTCCGCCAATTCCCGACTCCGCGTCCGCGTCGAGGAGGAGGGAAGGGGCGCCGGAATCGAGACATACCTCCCGTCGCGCGCCCTGTGCACGGACAACGCGGCGATGGTGGCGTTCCTGGGAGAGCGCCGCCTGTCGGACGGGCGGTCCTCCGGCCCGGACCTGAACGCCTATGCCGCCTCGCGATTTCCGCGCTGACCATCCCCGCCGGCTGATGGCGGAGCTTCGGCTCTTGCCCCGCAAACGGCTGGGGCAGGTGTTCCTGCACGACCGGAACAACGCGGAGAGGATCGCGGCGCTGGCGCAGGCGTTGGGGCCGCCGTTGCTCGAGATCGGCCCGGGGCTGGGGGCGCTCACCTTTCTCCTGGCCGCCGCGGAGCAGCCGACCGTCGCCGTCGAGGTCGACGCGCGGCTGGCCGCCTTCCTGCGGGAACGCCTCGGACAGACGACGATCGAGGTCATGGAGGCCGATTTCCTGTCCGTCCCGGAAAGGCTGTGGCGGGAGCGGTTCCCGGACGGAGGCACGGTGGTGGGAAACCTGCCGTATTCGGTCTCCTCGCCGATCGTCCTTCGACTGATCGCTTTGCGCGAGGTCTTTCCCCGCGCGGTGCTGATGCTGCAGAAGGAAGTGGCCGCCAGGCTTTGCGCCTCCCCCGGGGGGAAGGAGTACGGGACGCTGTCGGTCTACTTGGGAACGCTCGCCGAGGCGAGGGAGGAATTCACCGTGCGGCGCACCTGCTTCACGCCCGTTCCCGACGTCGATTCCGCGGTGGTGTCGATCCGGTTCCGGCAGGGCGTTCCCGCGCCGCTCGTGGAGAGCTTGCGGACGGTCGTGCGCGCGGCCTTCGCCCGCAGGAGAAAGACGCTGCGGAACGCCCCGGTTCCGTTTCTTGCGGGCGGGGCGACGGAGTGGTGCGAGTTGCTTGCCCGGGCCGGCATCGACCCGTCCGCACGCGCCGAAACGGTCACCCCGGAAGGCTACCTGTCCCTGGCGCGCCTCCTCGCGGAAAGGGGGTCGGAAACCTGTGGACATCGGCTCCCGCCGACGACTACAATTGAGCGGAAATGACCTTCCAGAAAGTACCGCGCTATCTGGCCGTCGAAGGGGCGATCGGCGTCGGCAAGACGTCGCTCGCCAAGATCCTGGCGCAGAAGTTCTCCTTCCGCCTCGTCCGGGAAGAGGTGTCCAAGAACCCGTTTCTGGACCGGTTTTACGAGAACCGCCGCAAGTACGCCTTCCAGACGCAGCTCTTTTTCCTCCTCTCCCGATACCGCCAGCAGCGGGAGCTGGCCCAGGGGGACCTCTTCGAGAGCGGGATCGTGTCCGACTACATGCTCGCCAAGGACAAGATCTTCGCCTACCTGAATCTCGAGGACGACGAAATCGCCCTCTACGAGATGGTCTACAAGCTGCTCGTCCCCACGGTGCCCCGGCCCGACCTCGTGATCTACCTGCAGGCCCGTCCGGAGGTCCTCCTGGCGCGGATCCGGAAGCGCGGCGTGGATTACGAGAGGAACATCTCCCTTGACTACCTCCGGCTGCTGAGCGATGCTTATAGCGAGTACTTTTTCCACTATAACGAGACTCCGCTCCTGGTGGTGAACACGAGCGAGATCGATTTTGTGGAAAGCCCCCGCGACCTTGAACAGCTCGTACGAGAAGTCAAGAGCGTGAAACGGGGGACGCAACATTACATACCGCTGGGATCCAGGTAGGACCGGACCGAGACGGGGAAACGCCGCTTCTGCGGACGCGTGGGGAATCGGCTCTGCGGTCTCCTTCCCCTCGCTTACTCCACGGGCGCAAAGGCAGCCTTCCGGATCGGATCCGGAAGGCATTTTTTTTAAAAAGAAAACGGAGGAACCCGTGACGACGCGGAGCGACAAGATCACCATCCTGGATTTTCCGCGGTGGAAGGAAAAGGGCGAGAGGATCGTGATGATCACCGCCTACGACGCGCTGTTCGCCCGGATTTTCGACGAGGCGGGGGTCGACTCGATCCTCGTGGGCGATTCGCTCGGGCAGGTGGTCCTGGGGCTGCCCAACACCCTCGGGGTGACGATGGAGGACATGGTGCGGCACACCGGCGCGGCGGCGCGCGGGACGAAGCGGGCGTTTCTGATCGCCGACATGCCGTTCCTCTCCTTCCAGGCCGGGCCCTACGAGGCCGTCCGCAACGCGGGGAGGCTCCTGCAGGCGGGAGCGGAAAGCGTCAAGCTCGAGGGAGGACGTGCCGTGGAGGAGACGATCCGCGCCATCACCCGGTGCGACATTCCCGTGATGGGGCACGTGGGCCTCACCCCCCAGTCCGTCCATCGCATGGGAGGATACCGGGTGCAGGGCAGGGATACGGCGATCGGGCAGCGGCTGCGCGACGACGCGCGCGCGGTGCAGGAGGCGGGGGCCTTCTCGGTCGTCCTGGAGGGGATCCCCGCGGACCTGGCCGCGGAGATCACCGCGGACCTGTCGATTCCCACGATCGGGATCGGGGCCGGGCCCCGCTGCGACGGGCAGGTTTTGGTCATGCAGGACCTGCTGGGCCTCTTCGAGGAGTTCCGGCCGAAGTTCGTCAAGCGATTCGGCGAGCTCAAGAAACCGGTGGAGGACGCCGTCCGCGCATACGCCGCCGAGGTGCGCGGAGGGACGTTCCCGGGGAAGGAGCATTCGTTCTAAATGGAGATCGTCCGGCGGCCGCGGCAGATGCAGGCGTGGGCCGACTCGCAGCGTGCGGCGGGCAGGCGGATCGGGCTCGTCCCCACCATGGGGGCCCTCCACGAGGGGCACGTAAGCCTCCTGCGCATCGCCCGGGAGCGGGGGTGCGACGCGGTCGCGGCCTCGGTCTTCGTCAACCCCGCGCAGTTCGGGCCGGGGGAGGATTTCGCGCGGTACCCGCGGGACGAGGGACACGACCTGGCGGCGCTCGAGGCGGCCGGAGCGGACGCGGTCTACCTCCCCGGCGTGCGCGACATGTACCCGGAAGGCTACCAGACCTACGTGGAGGTGGGGGAGGTGTCGCAGGGGCTGTGCGGCGCGTCCCGTCCCGGCCATTTCCGCGGGGTCGCCACCGTGGTGGCGAAGCTCCTGCACATCGTCAAGCCCCATGTTGCAGTCTTCGGGGAGAAGGACTACCAGCAGCTCGCCGTCATCCGCCGGATGGTCCGCGATCTCGACTTGGACGTCGAGATCGCCGCGGGGCCGATTGTCCGGGAGGCGGACGGGCTGGCGATGAGCTCGCGCAACCGGTACCTCGAGGCGGAGGACCGGACGGCGGCACGGTGCCTCTCGCAGGGGCTCTTGGCGGCGCGAGCCCTGTTCCGGGGCGGGGAGCGGGATCCCGCGAAAGTCGCCGCCGCGGCGCGGGCGGTCGTCGAGGCGGAGCCGCGGGCGGCCCTGGAATATGCGGAGGCGCGCGAACCGGGGACGCTCGCGGTCTTGCAGGACCCCGCCGACCGGATGGCGATCCTGCTGGCCGCCCGGGTCGGGCCGGCGAGACTGATCGACGCGATAGTTCTGGAAAGGGGGCAGTCGGAATGATCCGCACCATGCTGAAGGGAAAGATTCACCGGGCGACCGTCACGGAGGCGGCGCTCCACTACGAGGGGAGCATCACGATCGACGAGGCGCTCATGGAGGCCGCGGGGCTCGTCGAGTACGAGCAGGTCGACCTCTACGATATCGACAACGGGAACCGGCTCTCCACCTACGTCATCCGGGGAAAGCGCGACTCCGGAGTGATCTGCGTCAACGGCGCCGCGGCGCGGAAGGTGAGCAAGGGAGACCTTCTCATCATTGCCAACTATGCGGCCTGCGAGGAAAAGGAGCTTGCCGGTTTCGCGACGACCCTGGTCTACGTCGACGGGAACAACCGGATCACCTCCGTGAAACGGAAGTCGCAGACCGCGGGCCGGGGGCCGCGGGTCGCCTCCGCCTGAAGATGGGCCCCGTACGGGTGGTTAGGCCCTAAGAGGATTCTCTTTCTCTTTTTCCCCGGATGCGGGAGCATGACGGGATGGATGTGCACGCGACGGTATACCGGTGCTCCCGTCTCCTCGCCGACTCCTCCACGTGTTTTGCCCCGGGCGCGCTGGGGGTATCGGAGGGGGACGTCGCGGCGGTCGGGCACCCCGGCGACGTGGAGGCGAAGATGCCGGCGGGGGCCGGCCGCGTGGAGCTTCCGGGGCTCGTCGTCGTCCCCGGGCTCGTAAACGCCCACACCCACCTCTCCATTCCCCCGTTCGCCTCGCCCGGCGGATTCCCGGGTCCGGAACCTGAGTCTTTCGTGGACTGGATCCTTCGCATCATCGGCTGGAAGCGGAGTGCGACGTCCGCGGAGCTCGCCGCGAACGTCGAGCGGGCGTCCCGGGAAGCGCTGTCGGGCGGAACGACCGCCGCGGGCGAGATCGCCGGGACGCACGTGGAGTCCTACGGATTGTGTCCGCTGCGCGCGACGGTATTCGTCGAGGGGATCGGGTTTTTCCCCAAGGACGCCGGGACGGCGGCGGCGGGCGTCGAGAAGGCCGCCGCCCGGATCCGGGAAGGATACGGTTCTCGGCTCGGGCCGGCTCTGGGGATCTCACCCCATACCCTGTACACCGTGGGGGCCATGCTGCTTCGGGAGCTGGGCGCTCTTGCGGACCGCCTGGGCGCGCCGCTCGCGCTTCACCTGGCGGAGTCTCCGGACGAGATGGAGTTCCTGACCACGGGAGAGGGGAAGGTGGCGACCCGCCTGTATCCGGCGGTCGGCAAGGACGTCTCGTTTTTCCGGGGAATCGGGGCCGGCATCCCCGCTTACCTGCGCGCGGCCGGGATTTTGCGGGAGGGGCTTATCCTGGTGCACAACGTCCACCTGTCGGAAGACGAGATCGACGAGCTCAGGGCCGGCGGCGCGCGCTTCGTCCTGTGCCCCCGCAGCAACGCCGCGCACCGCAACGGAACGCCCGACGTGACGCATTTCGTGGATGCGGGGATTCCGTTCGCGCTGGGGACCGACAGCCTGGCGTCGGTTCCCACGCTCGACATGTGGGCCGAGATGCGGGAGGCGGCAGGCCTCTACCGCGGCGACCTTTCCGCGAGCGAGCTCGCCCGCGTCCTGTTCGGGGCGGCGACCCGCAGCGGCGCCCGCACCCTCGGTCTGCCTTCGGGGGCGCTTCACCCGGGGGCGCCGGCCGATTTCGCGGCGCTCGCCGATCCCGGGGGAGGTAGCGCGGCGGCGGTGATCGACCGCCTCGTCGACCGGGCGGGAGCGGACGACGTGCGGCTGACCGTCGTCGGCGGCCGGCGATGCCACGAGCGACCGTGATGGACAAGGCCCCGGCGGAAAAGACGCTCGCCACCAACCGGCGCGCCCGGCACGAGTACCAAATCCTCGAAGAGTTCGAGTGCGGTCTGGTCCTGCACGGCTACGAGGTCAAGTCGATCCGTCAGGGGCGGGTCAACATCCAGGACGCGTACGGCACGGTCCGGGCGGACGAGGCGTTCATCGAGAATATGCACATCACTCCCTATTCGCACGGGGACCTGCGCGTCATCGACCCCCTGCGGACCCGCAAGCTCCTTCTCAAGCGCAAGGAGATCAACTACCTTACGGGCAAGACCCGCGAGAGGGGACTGACGCTCGTCCCCCTGCGTCTGTATCTCAAGGGTCCGCGGGTCAAGCTCGCCATCGGGCTTGCGCGTGGGAAGAAGCTCTATGACAAGCGCTCGGACATCGCCGCGCGCGATGCGAGGCGCGACATCGAGCGCGCCCTTCGGCGAAAACGCGGCGCGTAACCGCCGTCCGCCCCCCGGACCGGTCCGACCTTTCCTCGCCCCGATTCCTTTTTCTGCCTCCGAACATCCAAGGAGAAAGAGTGGACAACGTAGGAGGAACGGCGGATGACGAGCTCGAAAAGCATACTGGTCACGGGTGCCACCGGCCGGCAGGGCGGCGCGGTCGCCAGAGCCCTTCTCGCCAGGGGCGAGGCCGTTCGCGTCATGACGCGCTCGCCCGAAAAGGCCGTAGAGTGGGGCCGGTCGGGCGCAGAGGTCGTGCAGGGGAACTTTGACGATTACCAGAGTCTTCAGGAAGCCGTCGAGGGGGTGCGGGGCGCGTATATCATGAGCACGCCTTACGAGCAGGGTCCGGGCGAGGAGGTGGACCAGGGCCGGTCGATGGTCTACGCGTGCCGGGAGGCGAACGTGCCGCATATCGTCTATTCCTCGGTCTGCGGCGCCGACAAGGAGACCGGGATCCCCCATTTCGACAGCAAATGCGAGATCGAAAACTACATCCGGGATTCCGGGTTGACGTACACGATCCTGCGGCCGGTCTCTTTCATGGAGAACTTCGAATCGGACCCGGTGCGCAGGTCGCTGGAGAAGGGCGTGCTCTCGATGCCGCTCTCGCCCGATACGATGCTTCAGATGGTCTCCGTGGACGACGTCGGAAGGTTTGCTGCGGAGGCGCTGGCCGATCCCGAATCGCACGGCGGACAGGAGATCGACCTGGCCGGGGACCAACGGACGCTTCGCGATGCGGTTGCCGAGATCGCATGCACGATGAACCGCCCGATCCGCTACCAGAAGATGAGCTACGAGGACGCCGAGGAGCGGCTGGGCTACGACCTTGCGATCATGTACCGATGGCTGAACGAGGTCGGCTACGACGTGGACATCGGGGGCTTGCGCGCCCGGTACGGAATCCGGCTGACCCCGTTCTCCCGCTTCCTGGAAAGATCCTCGCTGTTCCGGAAGGTCGCGTAGCCGGCGCCGGCCGGCGAAAACGTCGTCGCTTCGCCGGCATGGCACGCCGCCCGCCGGTTCCCAAAATCCCTGCGACGGTGGTATTCTGTTTGCGCGGGGGCGAAACGGTTTCGACGGGGACGTCGATGCTCCCGGGTTGCGTGCCGAGGCCCCGCGACCTCGTAAAAAGCGGGAACCATATAGTCGCCAACGACTATAGCTACGCTTACGCGGCCTAACTAAGCCGCGTACGTCCGACCGCCGAGTGCCCGTGCAGGCGGAAGGGCGTCACCCTTAACGGGATAGTCCCTTTGCCTCGTCCCGGAGGGTCAAGGGACGAAATCTCATCCGGGATGGTCCGAGGGGAACCCTGCCGGCCGGGGTCTTTGAGGACGAGATCCAAATGACCGGAAACGCACGTAGGAGCCCGGAGTAAAGAGTCTTCGGACGGGGGTTCGACTCCCCCCGCCTCCACCAGCTGAAAGTCCGGCGAAGTCCAACGTGTCACAGAATCCGTGAGTTGGCGGATTCTGCCAGCCCACGCATGCCTGGGGGGGACCTGCCAACTCCTACTTCCCAAGTGTTGATCGACATGGAACATTGATCCCTTTGCGTCGTTATTGGCGTCTAACGTTGACCCATCCTCTAAGCCGCTAGGGCGCTGTTATCTATTCGGCAGGAATGCTTCCGGGATGGGCCAAGATTCAATATCGATATGGGCCAATTTCGGATGCCGATTACCGCCACTGCAACGATTTGCATACTTGACATGACATGCTGTAGGGAATTGAAAAGATGAACAAGAGGAGGTATTAGGCCATGCGCAGGATTCTTTTTACTGTAGGTTTTTTTACATTTCTTCTCGTTAGCCAGGCCGCTCTTTCCCCAATGGCATATTCGCAGACCGCAAAAGTGACAAATGGACATACGGTGGAGCCAAGGGCCGACTTTAAAAAGGCTCATGAGTCTTTTTTGAAAAAGAATTTCAATGAATCTGCCACCTATGTACGAAAAGGCGCTGAATATTTGAGAAAAGACGCAGAGTCTGCCGGTATTCATGGGAAAAAGATGCTCATGGCGTCTGTCAAGGAACTGGACAAGTTGGCGGATTCCATTGGAAAGGGGGCTGTGAAATCAGACAAGAAGTTGAAGGGTGCGTTTTCAAGGGCAGAGCACGCGGTAGCCGATAATGAATATTTCAAGGCGACCGATTCCTGGGCCAGGAAGCAGACCAAAGAGACCGGTCATGCGCTTAACTCGGCGGCAGAACATATGGAACAGGCTGCAGATTGGTCAGGGAAAAAGCTGACGGCTGGCGCAGACAAGGCGATCAAGGAGGGGCGGGAGGTCTCTGGCAAGCTTATCGAAGGAGCAGGCTACATACCTGAAGAGGTCAACAAAGCCCTCAAGAGCATGAAGGATGCGATATCGGGGTTTGGCAAGAAAATCGTGCTTGAAAAGACCGGAAAGAAATGAAGTGTGCGCATAGTCGGAGGCGAACCTCTGGGAGGAGGGTCCAGTGAAACGATATGGGCTGCCTGCCGCCGCCCTGGTGGTGCTTATGGTGCTGGCCGGTTGCACTACGACCGGCATGGGGCGCGGAGAAATGACCGCGAAAGGGAGATCCGCCGAGCCCGTTCAGTTCCGATGGAAAAGCACGGACGGGGGGCTGTCCGGTACGATGACGGCCTCGCTTCCTGACGCAAGGTTTACGGGCCGGTTCTTTCAGATTACCCGGCAGACGACGGGCGAGACTCTTGCCCCTATGTGGGATGGCTGGGAAGAAGGCTGGCGCGACTGGCCTTACGGGGACGGTCCTTATCCTGGTACATATGATGCGACACAGTTCATCACATACTACAGCGGGAAAGTGGTTGCCAATCTCGAGACCGGCAGCGGACGCCGGATGCGCTGCCGCTTCCGTCTTGCCGATCCGCGAAGCGGCATGGCCGGTGGCGGACAGGGCGAGTGCCAACTCTCCGGAGGAGGGATCATTCATGCAACATTCTAGCGCTGTCGT
>CAYWOT010000033.1:0-14571 GCA_964459975.1 uncultured bacterium | reverse complement strand
CCTGCCCGATCGTGACCGGAGCGACGAACTGCGTGTCGCTGCCGACGAAGACGCCGTCGCCGATGACCGTCGGGTGCTTGGCCAGGCCGTCGTAGTTACAGGTAATCGTTCCGGCGCCGATGTTCGCCTTCTTCCCCACGACCGCGTCGCCGATGTAGGTCAGGTGGTTGGCCTTCGCCCCCTTGCCGATCCGGCTTTTCTTGACCTCGACGAAATTGCCGATGTGCGCGTCCTCCCCGATGTCGGCCTCCGGCCGCAAATGAGCGAACGGCCCAAGGATTGCGCCTCTCCGGACATGCGCATTGCTAAGCACCGAGTACGGCTTGACGTGCACGTCGTCGTCCACGCGGCAGTCGGTCACCACGCACCCGGCCTGGATCCGGACCCTCTTCCCGATCCTCGTCTTTCCGAGCAGGACCACCCCCGGCTCGAGAACCGTATCGACGCCGACCACGACCTCCGGCTCCACGTACGTCCGCGCCGGCGCGATGACGGTGACGCCGGAGTCGAGCAGCGCGTCGATCTTGGCCCGCCGCAGCAACTCGGTCGCCTCGGCCAGCTCCCGTCGGGAGTTGATCCCGCGCACCTCGTCGGGGTCGGCGACGACGACCGGCACGACGACCTTCCCTTCCTGGAGCGCGAGCACCGGGAGATCGGTGAGGTAGAGCTCGCGCTGGGAGTTGACGTCGGTCAGACGCGGAAGGTTCCGCTTCAGGAACTTCCGTTCGAAGACGTACGTTCCGGAGTTGACTTCGCGGATCTTCCGGATGTCCGGGCCGCCGTCCCGCTCCTCGACGATGCGGGCTACGGTGCCGTCCGGATGTCGGAGCACCCGGCCGTATCCCGACGGATCCGGAAGGATCCCGGTCAGCACGGCTGCGGCAGCCTTTTTGCGCCTTCTCGCCGCGACGAGCGCCCGAAGGGTCTGCGGCCGGACGAAGGGGGCGTCCCCGCACAGCACGACGATGTCGGTGGCCAGGGGAGACAGGACGGACAGCCCGCACCGGGCCGCGTCGCCGGTTCCAAGCTGGCTCTCCTGAACCGCCGCCTTCCCGCCGAACTCCTCCACCGTTCCGTCCAGAGCCTCGCGCCCCCGGCCCGTCACGAAAGCGATTTCCGGGATCCCGGCCGCGCGGGCGGCGTGCGCGACGTGCCACAGCATCGGCCTGCCGGCCACGGGGTGGGCAACCTTGGGAAGCGCGGATTTCATCCGCTTCCCCTGGCCCGCCGCCAGGATGATCGCGGACACGCCCTCCATGGAACTATCCTTTCCGCGATGATACAATCGCCACGGTCTGCGTCGTAGTCAAGTGTACCCGGTTTCTCCGGGAAAAGGGAACGCCAAGCGCGATGAATCTGCAGGAGGCATTGGACAGGGTCGAGGCGAGTCTCGCCGACGTCAAGCGCCAGTACGACCTGTTCTTCCAGGGCGCTCGGCGCACCGAGCCGCTCGAGGAACGCAAGGCTCTGGAGTGGATGGTCCGGCGACTCGGACAACGCAAGATCCCGAACACGTCCGACCAGTTCCGCTTCAACAGCCTGCAGAGCCGGTTCCATTCCCTGGCGAGCCTGTGGGCCCGGATGACCCGGGCACTCGAGGAGGGGCACCTCGTGCGGGACCGGGGAGGCAACCTCGTGCGCCCGCAGGACGCAGCGCCGGAGCCGGTCGATCCAACCCACCTCGACCGCGTCCTCGAGGAGCTCAAGGCCGCCCGCCAGGAATGCGGGATTCCGACCGGCGACCGGGACGTCGAGGCGATGCGGGAGATGCTGCGGAGCCGCGCCGCGGAGATCGCCGGAGGCGGCGGATCCCGGCGGGTCGAGTTCCGGGTGACGATCGAGGAAGGCAAGCCGAAGATCAAGGCCGGCCTGCACTGATCCACGCCGGCGGAAAGCGCCGGCTTTGGCGAGGGCGGTTACTCCGCGGCGGAGATCCGCGTGAGCGCGCGCTGCAGGGCGAGCCACGCCCTTCGGTACGCAGCGTCATCCATCGCCAGGTCCTTGAGGGCCGCCTCGGCACGGTCGCGCGCCTTTCCCGCGCGGTCGACGTCGATCTCGGAGGCCTTCTCTGCCACGTCCGCCAGGACGACCATCCGGTCGGGCCCCACTTCCGCGAACCCGCCGCCGATCGCCACCTTCCGGAGGTCGCCGCCCTTCCGGTAATGGAGAACGCCGATCGACAGGATCACCAGGAACGGGGTATGGTCGGGCAGCACGCCGAACTCCCCCTCGTACCCGGGCGCGACGACCTCCTCCACCTCCTCGGAGACGAGCGCGCGCTCCGGGGTGACCAGTTCGAGCCGGATCGTCGATGCCATCGTCTCCCCCGTCACTGCACCGCGAGAAGCTGGTTCCCCTTCTCGATCGCTTCTTCGATCGTCCCGACCATGTAGAAGGCCTGTTCGGGCAGCGCGTCATGCTTGCCGTCCACGATCTCCCGGAACGAGCGGATCGTATCGTCGAGCCGGACGTACTTGCCCGGGATGCCGGTGAACTGCTCGGCGACGAAGAACGGCTGCGACAGGAAGCGCTGAATCTTGCGGGCCCGCGCGACCAGCAGCTTGTCGTCCTCGGACAGCTCGTCCATCCCCAGGATCGCGATGATGTCCTGGAGGTCCTTGTACCGCTGGAGCACCTTCTGGATGGACCGGGCGACCTCGTAGTGCTCCTCGCCCAGGACCTCCGGGGAGAGGATCCGCGACGTGGAGTCCAGCGGGTCCACGGCCGGGTAGATCCCGAGCTCCGCAATCTGGCGGGAGAGCACGGTCGTGGCGTCCAGGTGCGAGAACGTCGTCGCCGGGGCCGGGTCGGTCAGGTCGTCGGCCGGAACGTAGATCGCCTGCACCGAGGTGATCGAGCCGCGCTTGGTCGACGTGATCCGCTCCTCGAGCTCGCCCAGGTCCGTGGAGAGCGTGGGCTGGTAGCCGACGGCGGACGGGATCCGGCCGAGGAGCGCCGAAACCTCGGAGCCCGCCTGGGTGAACCGGAAGATGTTGTCGATGAACAAGAGGACGTCCTGGCCTTCCTCGTCGCGGAAGTACTCCGCGGCGGTCAGCGCCGAGAGCCCCACCCGCGCGCGCGCGCCGGGCGGCTCGTTCATCTGCCCATACACCAGGCACGCCTTCTCGAGAACCTTCGATTCCTTCATCTCGAGCCACAGGTCGTTGCCCTCGCGCGTGCGCTCGCCCACCCCGCCGAACACCGAGTATCCGCCGTGCTCGATCGCGATGTTGTGGATGAGCTCCATGATGACGACGGTCTTGCCGACGCCCGCGCCGCCGAACAGCCCGGTCTTGCCGCCCTTGGAATACGGCGCCAGAAGATCGACGACCTTGATGCCGGTTTCCAGGATCTCCACCTTGGTCGACTGGTCCTCGAAGGACGGCGCGTGCCGGTGGATCGGGTACCGCTTCTCGGTGGCGATCGGCCCCATCTCGTCGACGGGGTTTCCGATGACGTTCATGATCCGGCCCAAGGTCGGGGGCCCGACCGGGATCGTGATCGGCCCGCCCGTGTCGACCGCCTCCATGCCCCGGACCAGGCCTTCGGTGGAGTCCATCGCGATGCAGCGGACGACGTTGTCGCCCAGGTGCTGGGCCACCTCGATGGTGAGGTTCCCCTCCTCGTCACTGATGCTCGGGTTGGTGAGGCGGACCGCATTGTAGAGCGCCGGCAGCTGGCCGGCCTCGAACCGCACGTCCACCACGGGGCCGATCACCTGGACGACGTTTCCCTTGTTCATGGCTTCGCTTGCCTCCTTCGAAATCATGGGTGCCCGTTATCCCCTGAGCGCCTCGGCTCCGCCGATGATCTCCATCAGCTCCTTGGTGATGGCGGCCTGGCGCGCGCGGTTCATCTGGAGCGTGAGGCGGTCGATCATCTCCACGGCGTTGTTCGTGGCGGCGTCCATCGCCGTCATCCGCGCCCCGTGTTCCCCCGCCACCGACTCGAGGAGGACACGGAAAATCTGGGCCTCGACGTACCGGGGAAGGAGGGACGCCAGGATCTCCGCCTGCCGCGGCTCGTAAAGGTAGTCGACGCCGGGCCCCGTCTCCTCCCGTTCCTCCCGCTCGAAGACGACGGGAAAGAGCCGGTCCACGCGGACCGTCTGAGAGATGGCGGAGCGGAACTCGTTGAAGGCGACCACCGCCTCGTCGAACTCGTCCGACTCGAAGCCGCCGATCAGGTCCTTCGCGATCCGCTCGGCGTGGGCGTACGAAACCGAGCTCAGGACGTTCGCGTACTCCCCGCGCATCGGCACGCGGCGCCTTCGGAAGAACTCGCGGGCCTTGCGGCCCACGGCGAACACCGCGACCTCCACGCCCCGCTCCCGGCTCTGCTGGAGAAACCGGTGGGCGGCGCGCAGCAGGTTCGAGTTGAAGCCGCCGCACAGCCCCCGGTCCGACGTGACGACCAGGAGCGCCGCCTGGCGGACCTCCCGGTCCGCCAGGAGCGGGTGGGCCTCCCGCCCGGCCCGCAGCGCAACCGCCTGGACGACCTCCCGCATCCGCTCCGCGTACGGCCGCGCGGCGACGATGGCGTCCTGCGCCCGCTTGAGCTTCGCCGCCGACACCATCTTCATCGCTTTCGTGATCTGCTGCGTGCTCCGGACGCTGCCGATCCGCTTGCGGATTGCGCGGAGGTTCGCCATCCCTACTCCGATTCCCGGAAGACGCCGCGGAACTCCTCGAGCGCGGCCGTAAGCTTGGCTTTCAGGTCGTCGTCGATCGTCTTCTTCTCCCGGAGCGCGTCGAGGAGAGCGCCGTGCCGCTCGCGCAGGAATGCGGCAAGCTCCGTCTCGTAGCGGCCCAGCGCGGCGACGTCGTACCCGTCGCAGAACGCGTTGGTTGCGGCGAAGATCGTCACGACCTGCCGCTCGACGGCCTGCGGCTCGTACTGGTTCTGCTTGAGGATCTCCACCAGGCGGGCACCCCGGGCGAGCTGCATCTGCGTCGCCTTGTCGAGGTCGGAGCCGAACTGGGAAAATGCGGCCATCTCCCGGTACTGCGCGAGCTCGAGCCGGAGCCTTCCTGCGACCTGCTTCATCGCCTTGATCTGGGCGTTCCCCCCGACGCGCGACACGGACAGTCCGACGTTCACCGCGGGGCGCACGCCGGCGTAGAAGAGGTCGGCTTCCAGATAGATCTGGCCGTCGGTGATGGAGATGACGTTCGTCGGGATGTAGGCGGAGACGTCTCCGGCCTGTGTCTCGATGATGGGAAGCGCCGTCAGCGATCCACCCCCTTCCGCGTCGGAAAGCTTCGCCGCCCGCTCGAGAAGCCGCGAATGGAGGTAGAAGACGTCGCCGGGATACGCCTCGCGCCCCGGCGGGCGGCGCAGCAGGAGCGAGAGCTGCCGGTAGGCCACCGCCTGCTTCGACAGGTCGTCGTAGATGCAAAGCGCGTGGCGGCCGCTGTCCCGGTAGTACTCCCCGATGGTGCAGCCCGAATAGGGAGCGATGAAGTTCAAGGGGGCGGACTCGGAGGCGGTGGCGGAGACGACGATCGTATAGTCCATCGCGCCGTACTGGCGCAGCTTCTCGACCACCTGCGCCACCGTCGAGAGCTTCTGCCCGATCACGACGTAGACGCAGATCACGCCGGAGCCCTTCTGGTTGATGATCGTGTCGAGGGCCAGGGCGGTCTTGCCGGTCTGTCGGTCGCCGATGATGAGCTCCCGCTGACCGCGTCCGATCGGGATCATCGAGTCGATCGCCTTCAAGCCCGTCTGGAGCGGCTCCTTCACCGGCTGCCGCTTCACGATTCCGGGCGCCTTGATCTCGATTCGCCGGAAATCCTTCGTTTCGATGGGACCCCGCCCGTCGATCGGATGGCCCAGAGAGTTCACCACCCGCCCGACCATGGCGTCGCCGCACGGCACCTCGACGATGCGGCCGGTCCGCCGGACGACGTCGCCTTCCTTGACGAGCTGGTCGTCTCCCAGCAGGGCGACGCCGACGTTGTCCTCTTCGAGGTTGAGCACCATGCCGCGGACGCTGCCCGGGAACTCGAGCAACTCTCCCGCCATCGCTTTTTCCAGCCCGTAGACGTGGGCGATGCCGTCCCCCACGGACAGCACGACGCCCGTCTCGGCGACGTCGACGCGGGTCTCGTATCCCTGGATCTGGCTTTTCAGGATTTCCGTGATCTCTTCGGCGCGGATGCTCATGGCGCTTGCCTCACCCCTTTTCCAGAGTTTGCCGGATCTGCCGGATCTGCGTGCGCGCGCTTCCGTCGTACACGGTGGATCCGACCTTGACCACGATCCCGCCGAGCACGGAGGGATCGATCTTCTCTTCGAGCACGACCTTCTTCCCGCTGCGGCGCTCGAGAACGGACCGGAGCCGGTCGCGCTGCACGTCGGACAACGGCATCGGCACCGCCACTTCGACGCGCTCGATGCCCTCGACCTCCTCGATCAACCGCCTGAGCTCGGACACGATGGCCGGCAGGATGTTCATCCTTCCCTTGTCGACGAGGAGCAACAGGAAATTCCGCGTCGTCGGGAGAAACCCGGCGGGGGCGAGCGCGGCCTCAAGGGCCGCCTTCTTGTCGCGGCGGTGGACCTGCGCGGCCTCGAGCGCTTCCCGGAGAAGCGGGGTCTTGGCCGAAAGCGCCGCGAACCGCTCCGCTTCCTCGAGGATCCTGCGCGTCTGCCCGTCCTCCCGGCCGATGGCGAGCAGCGCCCGGGCGTACCGCCTTGCCAGCCCTCCGCCGATCACCGCGCGATCTCCCCGATCCGGTCGATGTTCTCGCGAACCATCCGCTCCTGGTCCTCCGGGGTGATCGTCTTCCCGACGAGCACCGCGGCGGCCTGGGCGGACAGCTCGGCCGCCTCCTTGCGAAGCTCCGCCTTCGCTTTCCGCACTTCCTGGTCGGCGGTGAACCGGACCTGGGCGCGAAGCCTCTCCATCTCGGCCTGCGCCGCCCCCTGGATCCGCCGGGTCTCCTCGTCGGCCTCGGCGTCGGCCCTGCGGTCCAGCTCGGCGATCTCGTCGGCGAGGCCGGCAAGCCTGGCCTCGATGGCCGCGAGCTGTTCCGCGGCGGACGCCCGGGCCCGGGCCGCGTCCTCGATCGCCTTTTTCATGAGCTCCGTCCGCTCCGCGAGGTACGCGGCGAGCGGCTTGCGCAGAAAATAGACGAGCACCGCCACCAGGATGGCGACGTTGAAGACCTGCTTGAAGATCTCATACCACGGGACGCCCGCGTGGCCGCCGGCTCCTTCGGCGGCCGCAGCCCCCGCTGCGGCGAGGAGAATCCCGATGGAAAAAAGCGCCGCTTTCACGCGGGCCGCCTTCCAAGCACTTTCGCGGCGATCTCCCTGGAGAACCGCGACACGCCCGCCTGAAGGGCCCGGGCCGCCTCCGCCTTTTCGCCGCCGATCCGCTCCCGCAGCGCCTCGACTTCCCGGTTGGCCCCTTCGGCGACCCCTTCCACCTTCGTGCGCTCCGTCCGGGACGCTTCCTCCAGTTGCGCCCGCTTGCGGGCACGCGCCTCCGCCGCCGCCGCCCGCAGCGATTCGTCGTACCGCCGGACCTTGGCCTCGGCCTCCGCCGCAAGACGCCTGGCTTCTTCCACCGGCTTTTCGGAGAGATCTTCGCGTTCCTTGAACGTGGCAAGAACCGGCCGGATGAGCGTTCCGGAAAGGATGGCCGCGAGAATCACCAGAAGCGCCATCTGCAGGATGGCGAGCGGCGTGATATTCAGCGTCTCCAGGATCTTGAGGACAAGCCCCATGCAAGCATTTCCTCCGGATCTTCCTGTCAGGCAAGCGCCGCGCGTTCGACAGATAAACGGAAGACTGTTATCACGACTGCAAAGGCGCTGTCAAGCAGGGAATCCGGCTCTTTTGCCCCGCCGCTGCGCGCTTGGGAATCCAGGACGAAAAAGGGCGCTGCGCGATGCGACGCGCAGCACCCTTTCCGGTCGTCTCGAGTTTCCGCCGTTCTCCCCGTGCGTGTTCCGACCGGGAGCCGGCCGCAGGCATTCCCCCTATTTCTTCTCCGGGGCCTGCTCCATCGGTTTTTGCTCGTTCATCGGTGCCTGCTGGTTCATCCCCTTCTCGCCGCCGGGTGCCATCCCGGTATTATCGGACGGAGCCGACGCCGGCGGAGGTGGGGGAGGAGGTGGTGGCGCCTCCTTCTTCGCGCACGCGCTAATCCCAATCGATGCAGCGAAAACCAGTCCCAGCAACAGCGACATATACTTGCGCATCGCCT
Organism: uncultured bacterium; assembly: GCA_964459975.1. GTDB lineage: Bacteria > Desulfobacterota > Deferrimicrobia > Deferrimicrobiales > Deferrimicrobiaceae > CSP1-8. The sequence goes on along the minus strand of CAYWOT010000033.1, from coordinate 6,353 downwards.
TCCCTCCCTTTCGGAGTTTGTCCGTTTCCGGACGAGGATTTACGGCGGCTTCTGCGGCGAAATATAGCATACGGCCGATGCAATGCAACGGTTTTTTCCTCGTTTCCTTCGTCTCGGGGGGTACGCAACCCGCGGGCCGGGCCCCGTCAGGTCCCTTCGAAAAGAAGGTCGCAGATCCGTTCGAACTCCCCCTCCGAGTGGTAGAAAACCTCCACGCGGCCCTTCCTCGCCGTGCCGCGAATCCGGACCCTGGTGCCCCCCCTCCGGGAGAGCCGCTCTTCCAGATTCGTGAGATGCGGGTCCCGTCGCGAAGGTTTTCCCGGGGCGGTCCTTTTTGCGTCGGGCCGGCACAGGCGCTCCACCTCGCGAACGGTGAGCTCTTTGCGCACCGCCGCGTCGAAAATCGCGGCGAGGCGCCCCGGCGGCGCCGCCAGGAGCGCGCGCGCGTGTCCGGCGGACAGCCGGCCGTCGGCGACCGCTTCCTTCACCGCGGCGGGAAGCTTGAGAAGCCGGACCGTGTTGGCCACGGTGACACGGTCCTTGCCGACCCGTCCGGCGATCTCCTCGTGGGAAAGGGAGAATTCGGCGGCGAGCCGATGGTAGGCTTCCGCCAGCTCGATGGCGTTCAGGTCGGCCCGCTGGACGTTCTCCACCAGGGCGGCCTCCAGCGATTCCCGGTCCGAGAATCGCCTGACCAGGGCGGGGATCGTCTCCACGCCGGCTTCCCGCGCGGCCCGGAGCCTGCGCTCCCCCGCCACGAGCTCGTACCCCGACGTTGTCAGCCGGACGATCACGGGCTGGAGCACCCCTTTCTCGCGCACCGACTCCACGAGCTCCCGCAGCTCTCCGGTGGAAAAGGATCGCCTGGGCTGCTGTGCGGAGGCCCGGATGTCCTTCACCGGGATCCGCAGAAAATCCGGCTCCCGCTCCGCGGGGCCGGGCAGGAGCGCCGAAAGACCCCGGCCGAGAACCTTTTTTTTCACCGGATCGGGTTTTCGCTCCATCGGCTCACCATCTCCCGGGCGAGTTCCAGGTAGGCGGTCGCCCCCCGCGAACTCACCGCGTAAAGGATCGCCGGCTTTCCGAAGGAGGGAGATTCGGACAGCCGGACGTTTCGATGTATAACTGTTTGAAAAACTTGAGAATTTAGGTTTTCGCGCGCCTCGGCGGCGACCTGGTGGGCCAGATTGTTGCGCGAATCGAACATCGTGAGCAGGACGCCTTCCACCCGCAAGGACGGGTTGCAGGTCTCCCGGATCTTCTCGATCGTCCGGTAGAGGCTGCCCAGCCCTTCCAGGGCGTAGTATTCGCACTGCAGGGGAATCAGGACCGACCGGGCCGCGCACAGGGCGTTCACGGTGAGAAGCCCCAGGGACGGGGGGCAGTCGATCAGGATGACCTCGAACCGGTCTTCGACGGACCGCAGGACCTCCCGAAGCTTCGTTTCGCGCCCCTCCCGGCCGACGAGCTCGATTTCGGCGCCGATCAGGTCCGCCGAGGCGGGAAGAAGCTTGAGGGAGGGAAGCTCGGTGGCGCGGATCGCCTCCTCCGCCGGCAATTCGGCCATCAGCACCCGGTAGACGTCCTTTTCGTCCTCGGCCTCGGGGAGACTGCCCGTCCCCGACGTCGCGTTCGCCTGCGGGTCCAGATCCACGAGGAGCGTGGACCGCTCCATGACGGCGTAGGAGGCGGCCAGGTTGACCGCGGTGGTGGTCTTTCCCACCCCTCCCTTCTGGTTGGCGACGGCTACGATGCGGGCCAAGCGCTCGTGCTCCGGCAGGCCCGGCGGCAAACCGGGCGGGTTTCGGACATCTTCCGGTCTTTGTACCACGCCCGGAGCCGTGGAAGGAATGAAAATGTGTCCGCGGGGCGTCCCCGGGCTACGCCGCGCGGAACTCGCGGATCTCGTGCACCCCCATGCCGAAAGGGAGCTCGATGCGCTCCGCCCGCGAGGCCACGGCCGGCGCAGTCTTCGCCCGCCGGAGCGGCGCGGGCAGCGAACCTCCCCGGGCCCCGGGGCCCGTCATCACGAGAAGACGTCCTCCGGGTGCAAGATACGGGCGGAGCAGGGCGAGCGCCCCCGGCGGCGGAAGGGCCGCCCGGGTCACCACGTGCTCGAACCGCCCCAGGGCGAGCGGAGTTCTCGCCTCCAGCCGCCCCCGGACCACCGTGGCGTTGTCCAGGACGAGGCGGCTGCGTACGTGGGCGAGGAACGCGCACTTTTTCGCCGAGGCTTCGAGCAGAACGACGCCCGAGCCGGGCAGAACGACGGCCAGCGGGATTCCCGGAAACCCGGCTCCCGATCCGAAGTCCAGGATCCGCCCCGGAAACGGCCCGAAGCGCAGCAGAAGCAGGGAATCGAGGATATGCTTTACCGCCACGTCGCGCGGGCAGGTGAGCGACGTGAGGCGAATCGCTCGGTTCCAGCGGAGCATTTCCCCGGCGTGCTCGACCAGTTTTTCCACGGCGCCGGGAGGGACTTCCACCCCGGCCTCCCGGAGCACCGCGGCTACCATCTCGGCCGTGGGTCGGGAGCCGGCCTCAGCGTTCGGCCTCCGGCCCCCCTGTTTCACGTGGAACACCGCTCCATTACCTGGGCTCGATTTTCGGAGGGCGGGAATCCGGCGGCGCCGGCGCCGAAGCGTCGGGAGCGATCCGCCGCCAGAGCCGTTCCGAGATCCGCAGGCGCGACCCCGGGACCCGCGAGAAGGACAGGTCAACGTAGTGCATGAACAGAATCTTCTTTTTTTCCGCGGTGATTTCTTTCCAGGGGATGAGCAGGGGCGGATGCCCCGGACGGTACACGAAAAGCGGCGCAAGGTAGAGCCTTTCGCCGTCGGTCCCCACCGTGAGACAGGTATTGTAGTTCGCCCGGTTGAGCCTGCCGCTCCGGAACCGCCAGACCTTTCCGCGGAACGGCCCCAGGGCCCGGTAGCGCTCGGCGAGGCGCTTCCATCCCCCGTAGCGGGCAAGCATCACGACGAGCGCAAGCCACGTCGCCACCACGAGGACGGGCACCAGAAGCGGAAGCGCCTCCCGGACCTGCGGCGTCAAAGAGCTCCCTGCCTTTCCGGCGCCGGACCGCCCCTGTGTTTCTTCAGCGCCACCAGCAGGAGGGCGACCGCCGCCGGGGTCACGCCGGGGATCCGCTGGGCCTGTCCGATCGAAACGGGGCGGACCCGCGCGAGCTTGTCCCGGACTTCGTGCGACAGGCCGTAAATCGAGGTGAAGGAAAACCCCTCCGGGAAATGCAACGAGTCGTATTTCCGCAGTTTTTTTGCCTCCTCCTCCTGGCGCCGGATATACCCGTCGAACTTGACGCAAAGTTCGGCCTGTGAGACGACTTCCGGCGCAAAGCCGGCAAACGCCGGATCGTGCGCGCAGATCACGGCCGCCGAAACCTCCGGACGCCGCAGAAGCTCCGCGTACGGCGTGCCGGGACGCACGGACGCTCCGCCCGCGGCCTCCACAGCCGCCGCCAGGAGATGTCCGGCCGGAATGCGGGACGATTCCAACCGGGACAGAAGCTCCGCCACCCCGTCGCGCTTCGCGCAGAATTTCCGGTACCGTTCCTCAGGAAGAAGGCCGATCCGGTACCCCGTCTCCGAGAGCCGAAGGTCGGCGTTGTCCTCCCGCAGGAGAAGGCGGTACTCGGCCCGGGAGGTGAACATGCGGTACGGCTCGGAGGCTCCTTTCGTGACGAGATCGTCGATCAGGACGCCGGCGTACGCCTCGGCGCGCCCCGGCACCACCGGATCTTGTCCCCGGGCCTTGCGCGCCGCGTTGATTCCCGCGATCAGCCCCTGCGCTGCCGCCTCCTCGTACCCGCTCGTGCCGTTGATCTGGCCGGCATGGAAAAGGTTGGAGACGAGCTTCGTCTCCAGGGAGGGGTCCAACTGCACGGGGTCGACGAAATCGTATTCGATGGCGTAGCCGGGGCGGACGATCTCCACGTTTTCCAGGCCGGGGATCGTCCTCAGCATCTTGAGCTGGATATCGTAGGGAAGGCTCGTCGCAACGCCGTTCGGATAATACTCGGCGGTCCGCAGCCCCTCGGGCTCGAGAAAGACCTGGTGGCGCTCCCTGTCGGCGAACCGGACGACCTTGTCCTCGATCGACGGACAATATCTCGGCCCGATCCCGCGAATGATCCCGGAATACAGGGGGGAACGCGACAGCCCGGAGCGGATCGCCTCGTGGGTCTTCCCGTTCGTGTACGTAACGAAGCACGGGACCTGCGGCCTTCGGATCCCCTCGTTTTCGAAGGAGAACGGTACCGGAGGGTCGTCGCCCCATTGGGGTGCGGTCCGGGAGAAGTCGATCGTTTTCGCATCAAGGCGCGGGGTGGTTCCGGTCTTCAGCCTTCCGACCGAAAACCCCAGCTGACGCAGGCAGTCGGAGAGCCGCACCGCCGGGAATTCTCCCGCCCGGCCGGCGGGGAAGTGCACGAGCCCGACGTGGACCAGGCCTTTGAGGAACGTGCCCGGGCAAAGGACGACCGTCCGCCCCCGGTACCGCACCCCCAGGTCCGTGTCCACCCCCGCCGCCCGCCCGCCTTCCGTCGCCACCGCATCCACGACCGCCTGCTTGATGTCCAAGCCCTCGGTACTCTCCAGGACCTTCTTCATTCGGAGTCGGTAGAGCTGCTTGTCGGCCTGCGCCCGCGACGAGCGGACGGCGGGTCCCTTGCTCGTATTGAGTTGCCGGAACTGGATCCCCGTGGCGTCGATGTTCTTCGCCATTTCGCCGCCCAAAGCATCGACTTCCCGGACAAGATGCCCCTTGGCAAGTCCGCCGATGGCCGGATTGCACGACATGAGCGCGATCGAGTCCGCGTGGATCGTAAGGAGCAAGGTGGAGCATCCCATGCGCGCCGCGGCCAGCGCCGCCTCGCACCCGGCGTGTCCCCCGCCGACGACCACCACATCGTACTCCTTCGGGTACACGTACTCCACCACCGGCCGCTATCCTCCCCGTTCCACGTGGAACGTCAGCATAAATCCAATTTAAAAACAGCTATTTACCGATACAGAAATCGCGAAAGACCGCATCGAGCACCTCCTCCGGCGCGATCTCTCCCACGAGTTCGGCAAGCGCCCGGGCTGCATCGCGGACATCGGAGGCGATACACTCGAGGGGGAGCCCTTCTCTCGCCGCCTCCAGGGCCCGCCGCAGCGCCTCCACGGCCCTGCGGACCGCCTCCCGATGTCGAAGGCGGGTCAGCGGCGCCTCGCGCATTATAGCATCCTCGTCCGGCGCCACCACCCGGGCGACCGCCCGGAGCAGCGCGTCGAGCCCCTCGCCGGTCTTCGCCGAGAGCGCTACCGTGCCCTTTCGGCCCCGGCCGGCGAACCGGACGCCGTCCTCGACGTGAGGAAGGTCCCGCTTGTTCACGACGAGCAGATGGGGCCTCTCCTCCATCTCGCGGTATGCTTCGGCGTCCGCGGCATTCGCCTCGCGGCTTCCGTCGAGTACGAACAGCACGAGATCGGCCGCCGAGATGGCCGCGCGGCTGCGCCGGACCCCCTCCTGCTCCACCGGGTCCGCGGCGTCCCGGAGCCCCGCCGTATCGGTCACCTTGGCCGCAATGCCGGAAAGGGACACCTCACCCGAGAGATAGTCCCTCGTCGTGCCCGGAATCTCCGTGACGATGGCGCGTTCCTCTCCCAGAATCCGGTTGAGCAGGAGGGACTTGCCCACGTTGGCCACGCCCGCGATCGTAAGCGCCGCCCCGTCCCGGTACCTCCTGCCGCGCTCGAAAGAATCGGCGCAGCGCCCGACCTGCTCCAGTAAAACCAATACCCGTTCTGCAAGTTGTCCATGAGAGACCGGCGGGACATCATCTGCGAAGTCGATCGAGACCTCCAGGAGAAGCTGAAGGGAGAGAAGCTGCTCCCGAAGCGGGGAGATCGCGTCCCGGATGCCGCCCCGAAGCTGGCGCAGGGCGGCTCGCGCCGCTCCGTCCGTTTTCGCGGCGATGAGATCGGAGAGCGCCTCGGCCTGCGTGAGGTCCATCTTTCCGTTCAGGAAGGCGCGGCGGGAGAACTCTCCGGGAGCGGCCGGAGTCGCCCCGAGAGCGCAGGCGGCGACGGCCGCCCGCTCCACGACCAGGGGATTTCCGTGCAGGTGGATCTCCGCGGCATCCTCTCCCGTGAAACTGCCCGGGCCGGCAAAAAAGACGACCAGGCCGGAGTCGATCTCCTCGCCGCCGTCGTCCCGGACCGTGCACCGCGCGAGGGTCCGCGCGGCCACAGAGGACGGGTCGATCCCGGTCATGCGGGAGGCCAGGAGGTGGGCGTCGGGGCCCGACAGACGGACGATCGAGATTGCCCCCGACCCTGCGGGAGTCGCCG
>CAYWOT010000032.1:0-14653 GCA_964459975.1 uncultured bacterium | reverse complement strand
CCGCCTTCATCTTACGCTTCAGGGAGGACGCGACATGGCCGTCAAACTCGGGGTCAACGGGTTCGGGCGGATCGGGCGCAATTTCTTCCGCGCCGCGTACAGGGACGAGTCGCTTTCCATCGCGGCCGTGAACGACATCACCGATGCGAAGACGCTCGCCCATCTCCTGAAGTACGACTCGGTGCACGGTCCGTTTCCCGAAGCGGTCGATGTCCGGGGCGACCGGCTCGTCGTAGCCGGCCGCGAGGTCCGCGTCCTCGCCGAAAAGGACCCGTCCGGCCTTCCGTGGAAGGAGCTCGGCGTGGACGTCGTCATCGAGTCGAGCGGGCGGTTCACCGACCGGGAGGGGGCGGAAAAACACCTGACGGCGGGGGCCAAGCGGGTAATCATCTCGGCGCCCGCCAAGAATCCCGACGCCACCTTCGTGATGGGGGTGAACGAGAAGACGTTCGATCCGGCGAAACACCGGATCCTGTCCAACGCCTCCTGCACGACGAACTGCCTCGCGCCCGTTGCGAAGATCCTCCTCGACGCCTTCGGCATCGAGCGCGGCATCATGACCACGATTCACGCGTACACCAATGACCAGCGGATCCTGGACCTTCCCCACAAGGACCTGCGCCGGGCCCGCGCTGCGGCCGTCTCCATGATCCCGACGACCACGGGGGCCGCGAAGGCGGTGGCGCTCGTGATCCCCGCCCTCAAAGGCAAGCTCGACGGGATGGCGATCCGGGTCCCGACGCCCAACGTCTCCCTGGTCGACCTCACCGCGGAGCTCTCCCGCCCGGCCGACGCGGACGCGATCAACGCGGCCGTCCGGAAGGCGGCCGAAGGGCCCCTCAAGGGGATCGTCCGGTACGTGGACGAGCCGCTGGTCTCCGTCGATTTCAACCATACGTCCTGCTCCGCGGCGTTCGACGCGCTCTCCACCAAGGTCATCGAAGGGAAGCTGGCGAAGGTCCTGGCCTGGTACGACAACGAGTGGGGGTACTCGTGCCGCCTGGTCGATCTCGCCCGGTACGTGAAAGGGGCGGCTTGAAGGACGCACGCACGCCGGTCATCGCCGGCAACTGGAAGATGTACAAGACCGCGGGGGAGGCCGAGGCCTTCGTGAGGGAATTCCTCCCGCTCGTCCGGAACGTGGACGCCGTGGAGATCCTCCTCGCTCCGCCCTTTCCCGCCCTGGCCGCCGTGGCCGCCCTGACGCGCGGCACGCGGGTCGCCGTGGCGTCGCAGAACCTCCACTTCGCCGACGAGGGAGCGTACACGGGGGAGGTCTCCCCGCGGATGGTGCGCGACACGGGGGCCGCCTTCGCCATCGTCGGGCATTCGGAGCGGCGGCACGGGTTCGGCGAGACCGACGAGTTCGTGAACCGCAAGGTCCGGGCGGCACTGGCGGCGGACCTCTCGGCGATCCTGTGCGTGGGAGAGACGCTCGCCGAGCGCGATGCGAACGAAACGTTTTCCGTGGTGGAACGGCAGATCCGGGCCGGGCTGGCGCAGGTCGGGGCATCGGAGGAGAGAAGGATCCTGGTGGCCTACGAGCCCGTATGGGCCATCGGCACGGGGCGGACCGCGACGCCGACGCAGGCCCAGGAGGTTCACGCGTTTCTGCGCGAGACCTTGAAGACGATCTGGGGCGGGCCGGCCGCGGCGTCCGTGCGCATTCTTTACGGCGGTTCGGTCAAACCCGACAACATCGCGTCCCTCATGGCCTGCCGCGACGTCGACGGCGCGCTCGTCGGCGGAGCCAGCCTTTCGCCGGATTCGTTCGCCAGGATCGTGAAATTCCGTTAACGGAGGAGCGCAAGCGTCCCATGCATACGCTGATCGTCATCGTGCACGTCTCGGTGTCCCTGGCCTTGATCCTGATCATTCTCCTGCAGACGGGGAAGGGGGCCGATATCGGGGCCGTCTTCGGCGGCGGCTCGTCCCAGACGCTGTTCGGCTCGAGCGGTCCGACCAGTTTCCTGAGCAAGCTGACGGCCGTCGCGGCGACCGTCTTCATGATCACCTCGCTCTTCCTGGCGTACACGTCGGGACGCAGGCCCTCCTCCAGCATCATGGAGGGAGGCGCGCCGGTGCAGACGGCGCCGGCTCCGCCCGCGTCCCCCAAGGCGCCCGGAACCTCCACCGCGCCCCCGGGGGCCGCCCCGAGCGCTCCGGCGCAGCCGGGAACCCCCGCGGCACCGGCGAAATAGCCCGCAACGAAAAAAGGCGGTGCCGCCGTTTCGTCCGGCTCACCGCCTCGCCTTGCGGATCTCCTGGGTCAGCTGGTGGGCCCGTCGCGCCGGATCGGGAATCCGGTAGCGGGAACAGAGAGCGAGCACTAGCGCGATCGACGACGGAACGTCCGCCAGGTGGCCGGGCGAGACGAAGACCGGCTTGACGCCCGCCCGCGTCCGGACGGCGGCCCCTACCGTCTCCCCCTCCAGAACGAGGGGGGAGACATCCCCCTTCCGGACCCCCGGGACGCCGGCCTCTCCCACGAGCCGCTTCTTGGCGCACCCGACGGTCGGCACGGAGAGGACCACCCCCATGTGAGAGGCGATTCCCAGCCGCCGCGGATGGGCCGCCCCGTGACCGTCGAAGAGCACGACGTCGGGCCTCGTCCGGAGCTTCGCCCACGCCGCCGCAACCGCCGGTCCCTCGCGGAAGGTCAGGTAGCCCGGAACGTACGGGAACCGGACCCGTCGGACAGCGGTCCTCTCCTCCACGACGGATCCGGAGAGCAGATCCCAGACGATCACGGCGGCCGCCACCACTTCCTTGCGTCCCACGAACGTCACGTCCGCGGCGCCGACCCGGCGGACCCGGTCCAGGAGAAGAGGGACGGAACGCACGAGGGCGCGGAGGCGCTCCTGGACGGCGCGCGCTTCCGGAAACGAAGACGGGAAGGCGGGAACGGGACTCACCGGATCTTGCGCCGGAAAAGGAAAAACCCCGGCGAGCGGTCTCGCCGGGGTTTCGTTGTTTTCGGGGGCATCCCCCTCGGGCCGCACACGCCCGGTCTCGTCAGATCACCTTGGTGACGTTTGCCGCCTGCGGTCCCTTGGGGCCATCTGTGATCTCGAATTCGACGCGCTCACCCTCCTTCAACGACTTGAAGCCCTCCGCCTTGATCGCGCTGAAATGGACGAACACGTCCGGTCCACCTTCCTGCGCGATGAAGCCGTATCCCTTCGCGTCGTTGAACCACTTCACCGTGCCCTGCGCCAATTGCCTGTACCTCCTTCTTGAAATGCGTGTCAAACCTGAGCGAGATGCCCAAAATTTGAAACAGAGCAACTTTATCAGCGGGCCTACCCCCGGTCAAGCGGAGATCCCGGCGGAAACGTTTTGCCTTTTTCCGGGTTTACCGGGCCAAACGGGCGCGATTTTCCAAACGATCTTCCGGCACGGACGAGGAGGAAAACGATGAGGATGCGACTCTCCACCATTCTGGCGGCCGTCCTCGCGACGGCGATGGCCTCCCCGGCATTGGCCGGGAGAATCGAAGTCCGGCACGAGAACCAGCGGGCGGGTATCCGACAGGGCGTCCGCGCCGGATCGCTCACGCGGGGGGAGACGATCCGCCTCGCGCGGCAGCAGGTCCGGATCGATCGCGCGGCGCTCCGGTTCCGCGCGGACGGGCGGTTCACCGCCCGCGAACGGGCGAGGGTTCGGAACCGGCAGCACCTGGCGAGCCGGCACATCCACCGCGCGAGGCGCAGCGACCGGCGGAGCCACCGCCAGCTTGCATTTCCCGCCAGGCTTCTACTGCGGCGGCGGCCTTCGGCTCCGGCATCCGTGCCTTCCGCCGACGTCAGGCCACCCGTGGCCGTCATCCGCGACGCGTTGCGCTCGGTGGGACGTCCTTGAAGACGTCGTATCGACTACGCCTGCGGTGTCCTCGGTCCCTCGGTTGCCGCCCTGTTCGGACGGAACCTCGCTCCACGCCCGTCTCCACCGCCTCGCTGCGAACCTGCGGTGGGAAATACAGGCTCGGAAGCGACGACGGGCGGGGTGATACAATACGTTCGTGACCCCGCCCACCGTCATCAGCGCATCGCGCCGCACCGACGTTCCCGCGTTCCACGCGCCATGGTTCTCCGAGTGCCTGTCCCGCGGAACCGCCTCGTTCCGCAACCCGTATTCGGGCAGGCCGGCGTCCGTTTCCCTGACGAAGGACCACGTCGCGGCGTTCGTCTTCTGGACGCGGGACCCGCGGCCCTTCCTGCCCGTAGTGGCGCGCCTCGAGCGGGACGGATACCCCTCGCTGTTCCACGTCACCGTGACCGGGCTTCCGCGTGCGATCGAGCCGTTGGTCCCTCCGCTTGCCGAAGCCGTCGCCGCCTTTCGGACGCTGTCGGGGATGGTGGGCGCGGAGCGCGTCCTGTGGCGTTTCGACCCGATCCTCCCCGGCGAAGACCCCGAATCGCTCGTGGCGCGCTTCGAGCGGGTTTCCGGGGAGCTCTCCGGAAAGTCCGCGCGGTGCACCGTCAGCCTGGGCCACCCTTACCGCAAGAGCCTCCGCGCGACCCGCCACCTGTCCGGGCTCTGGGAGCCGTCTCCCGGCCTGCGGACCGCCGTGGAGAGGATCGCCGCCATCGCCCTGGACCGCGGGTTCAGTCTGCGTTCCTGCTGTACCCCCCTTCTGGCCGACTGGGGAATCCCGGCCGGCGCCTGCGTGGACGGCGCGTCCCTGAAGAACCTGTTCCCCGGCGCGGAGATCTCCGAAGCCCCGGCGCCCGTCCGCCCGGGCTGCCGGTGCAGCGCGTCGCGGGACATCGGCTCCTACCGTACGTGCAGGCACGGGTGCCTCTACTGCTATGCCGCGTGACGAGGGCGCGCCGCCTCCGAGGCGGTATTCCGTCCGCGAAGTGCCCGCGGGCGGCGGCCGGGTCGACTACGACGGCGTGCTGAACCCGCAGCAGCGGGAAGCCGTGTTCCACGGCGACGGTCCGCTCCTCGTCGTGGCGGGCGCCGGAACGGGAAAGACGCGGACGCTCATCTACCGGGTCGCCCGGCTCGTCGAGACCGGCGTCCCGCCGGCCTCGATTCTCCTGCTCACCTTCACGCGCAGGGCCGCCGAGGAGATGCTTCGGCGCGCGTCCCTCCTGCTCGACCGGCGGTGCGAACGGGTCGCCGGCGGCACTTTCCACTCCTTCGCGAACTCCCTCCTGCGCCGCCACGCGGCCGCCATCGGGTTCGGCGGGAACTTCACCATCCTCGACCGGGCCGACTCGGAGGACCTCGTCGGGCTGCTCCGCCAGGACGTCCACGTCGCCCATAAGACGGTGCGCTTTCCGCGCAAGGAGACGCTCGCGGACCTCTTCAGCCGGGCGGTCAACCGCGGCGAGGACGTGGCGACCGCCGTGGAGCGCGACGCGCCGCACTTCCTGTACTGCCTCGACGACATCCTGCGGATCCACGGGCTCTACGAGGCCGCCAAGCGGGAGCGGAACCTGATGGACTACGACGACCTTCTGGTCCACCTGGCCGGGCTTCTCCGCGGCCACGAGGGGATCCGGCGGGCCGTCTCGGAGACGTACCGGCACATCCTTGTCGACGAATACCAGGACACGAACCGGATCCAGGCGGAGATCCTGAGGCTCCTGGCGGCCGCCCACGACAACGTGATGACGGTGGGGGACGATGCCCAGAGCATCTACTCGTTCCGCGGGGCGAGCTTCCGCAACATCCTGGACTTCCCCGCCGATTTCCCGGGGACGAAGGTGGTGTACCTCGAGGAAAACTACCGCAGCGTCCAACCGATCCTCGACGTCACGAACGAGATCATCGCCGGGGCGGCGGAGAAGTTCCCGAAGCGCCTGTTCGCCGCCCGGGAGGGCGGGGAAAAGCCGTCGATCCTGTCCGCCCCGAACGAGCGGATCCAGTCCGCCTTCGTCGCGGACCGGATCCTCGAGATGCACGAGGAACACGGCGTTCCCCTGCGGCAGATCGCCGTCCTGTTCCGCGCCTCCTACCTCGCCTTCGATCTGGAGATCGAGCTGGCCAAGAGACATATCCCGTACCGGAAATACGGCGGCTTCAAGTTTCTGGAAACGGCGCACGTCAAGGACGTGATCGCCCATCTGCGGGTGATCGAGAACCCCCGGGACACCGTGAGCCTGTCACGGGCGCTCATGCTCGTCCCCGGCCTGGGGCGCAAGCGCAGCGCGGAGATCGCGCGCCGCGCCCACGCGGAGGCGTCCGCCGCGCCCGTGCTCTCGGCGCTCTCCGCAATGACGCGGTCGGAAGCCGCGTCCCGGCTTTTCGCATGCCTTCGGGAGCTGTCGGCGAACCCGCCCTCGCCCGCGGAAGCCGTCGCGCGCGTGCTCGCCTACTACCGTCCCGTCCTGGAGGCGAAGTACGACGACTACCCCCGCCGGCTCAAGGACCTCGAGCACCTCGAGTCGCTCTGCGCCCGACACCGGACCCTTTCGACCTTCCTCGCCGAGGTCACGCTCGAGCCGCCGGAAGCATCCGTGGGAGGGATCGCGGCGCCGGAAGGCGACGACGACACCCTCACGCTGTCGACGATCCACTCCGCCAAGGGACTGGAGTGGCAGGTCGTGTTCCTCTTGTGGGTGCTGGACGGGAAGCTGCCCCTTGCGCGGGCGGCGGAAAGCGAGGAGGAAATGGAGGAGGAGCGGCGGCTCCTCTACGTGGCGGCCACGAGGGCCGAGGACACGCTGGTGTTCGTCTATCCCGTCAACATCTACGAGCGGGCCTCCGGGACGGTCCTGTCGCTTCCGTCCCGGTTCGTGTCGGAGATTCCCCCGGAGATCCTGCCCCGGTACGCGCTGATCGAGTGACCGGCGCCGTTACGCGGACGGAGACGCTCCGTTCCCGCCCCGGCTACGAGCCCTCCCGATCCTCGAACACCTTTCCGCACCAGCTGCAGTACGGGGCTTCCCGCGGGACCCAGTGGAGGCATTGCTTGCACTGCCTCTCCGGCGGAACCGGTTTCCGGTCCCACTCCGTCTCGTCCCACATGTCCTCGTCGTATTTCCAGTCGTCCCGCGCCACGTCCCACCTCCGGGCGGCGGCAGGAGACGCCGCCGAAGCCCTTTCCCGATCATACCACCGCGGCCGTCAGAACGCCCCCTTCTCCTTGGTATGGGCCAGGCGGCCTCCGGCCAGGATGATCTCGACCTGCCGCCCGGTCAGGGTGTGCTTCACCGGAAAATCGAATCCCTTGGTGGCGTCGCGGGCCACGATCGGCCCGCCCTTGGCGATCGCATCGCGGATGCCGTCGATCTCGATCCGGTCGCCCTGGTCGATCCGGTCGTAGTCCCGCTCGTCCGCGAACAGGAGCGGGACGATCCCGAAGTTGACCAGGTTGGCCGAGTGGATGCGCTCGAACGACTTGGTGAGGACCGCCCGCACCCCGAGGTGGCTCGGGCAGATCGCCGCATGCTCCCGCGAGGAGCCCTGCCCGTACGACGCCCCGCCCACGATGATGTTGTGGACGCCCCGGCCCTTGTTCGCGAGCGCCCGCGCGCTGAACGACGGGTCGACGCCCTCGAAGACGAATTCGGCGTACTTTTCGATGTTCGACCGGTACTTGAGCCTTCCGCCGGCCGGCATGATGTGGTCGGTCGTGATCTTGTCCCCCACCTTCAGGGCCACCTCGCCCCGCAGCGCATCGGGGAGGGGCACGGTCTCCGGCGGGTTGCCGATGTTCGGCCCCCGGCGGACGGTGACCGCAGACGGGTCTTCGGCGGGAGGCAGCACCATGGAGTCGTCCACGAGAAATTTCCTGGGCACCTTGACGTCCGGATACTCGATGCCCAGCTCGGCGGCCACGTCCCGCGGGTCGGCCAACTCGCCTTTCAGCGCGCAGGCGGCCGCCGTCTCGGCCGATACGAGGAAGATCCCGGCGTTGCGCGTCCCGGAGCGCCCCTCGAAGTTCCGGTTGTTCGTCCGGACCGAGACCCCGCCCGAGGGGGGCGCCTGTCCTGCCCCGATGCAGAACCCGCACGCCGTCTCGAGGATCCTCGCCCCGGATCCGACGAGCGTCGCGATGCTGCTCTCGCGGGCCGTCATCTGGAGGACCTGCCTCGAGCCCGGGGCCACGCCGAACGAGACGTTCTCCGGGATCGTCCGGCCCGCCATGATCCGGGCGAGGGTCGTCAGATCCTTGTAGGAGGCGTTCGTGCACGACCCGACGAGAACCTGGTCGACCTTCTTGCCCGCGATGTCCTTGACGCGGGCCACGTTGTCGGGGCTGTGCGGCCGGGCCACCATCGGCTCGAGCGCGGAAAGGTCGAGGTCGATCACCCGATCGTATCGGGCGCTGGGATCGGCCTGGAGTCGGACCCACGCATCCTCCCTCCCCTGCGCCTTCAGAAAGGCCTTCGTCGTCCGGTCCGAGGGGAAGACCGACGTCGTGACCCCCAGCTCCGCGCCCATGTTCGTGATGGTAGCGCGCTCGGGAACCGAAAGCGCGGCGACGCCCTCGCCGCCGTATTCGATGACGCATCCCACGTTCCCTTTGGTGGTGAGGATCTCCAGGAGCTTCAGGATGACGTCCTTGGCCGCGACCCACGGCCGCAGGCTCCCGGTCAGGTTGACCTTGATCACCCGCGGATACGTCAGGTAGAAGGGGCCGCCCGCCATCGCGACGGCAACGTCCAGACCCCCGGCCCCGATCGCCAGCATCCCGATCCCGCCTCCGGTCGGCGTGTGCGAGTCGGATCCGAGCAGCGTCTTGCCCGGCGCACCGAAGCGCTCGAGGTGGACCTGGTGGCAGATCCCGTTGCCGGCCCGGGAGTAGTAGATCCCGTGCCTGGCGGCAACGGTCTGGAGATAGAGGTGGTCGTCGGCGTTCTCGAAACCTTCCTGCAGCGTATTGTGGTCCACGTAGGAAACCGAGAGCTCGGTACGGACGAGGGGAACCCCCATCGCCTCGAACTGGAGATACGCCATCGTTCCGGTGGCGTCCTGCGTGAGCGTCTGGTCGATCCGGATCGCGACTTCCCGGCCCGGCTTCGTCTCCCCGGAAACGGCATGGACCTTGAGGATCTTCTCGACGACATTTTTCCCCACGGCTTTCCTCCTCCTTCAAGAAGGCAAGACGTTGCTTTCGGGATCGACCAGGGGGATTCCGCCCCCGCGTCCCGAAAAGACCGGACCGCGACACGTTTCGAAGGAGACAGGTTTCGTCCGTTACGCCCGGCCTATGATGATACGAAAAGTCGGGCGAAAACGCAACGTTCGACGCCCTCTCCCGCTTCGGCGAAAACGGTTCGCCGCGAAGGGCGGCGGAATCCGGCGGAACATGACGATTTGCGACCACCGCAGCGCGAATCGCATTGAGTTGACGCCGCATCACGTATGCTGTAATTGCGTTGCGGGAATTATTCTCACGAAAGGCGAATAATCCACAGCGGCTGGCAGGGGGCGTCGTCCATAGGAAGGCCGGAGCGTGCAAGTGTCTGCGCTTTCCGGTGCGACGTAGCATAAGCGGTCTCTTTATTTGCGGTTTCTCACGAGGGGGGTGATCCAGGGACAGGGAACCGGCACCGCATCCATGTCTGGGTTCACGTCGAGGGGATCGTCGGCATCAATTCGCCCAAAAGGAGGGAACGGTGAAAAAGCGACTTGTGCTAGCGGGATTCTTCGCCTTGGTCGTGCCCCTTGGGTTCCTGGGCTGCGGTGACAACGGCTCGAACGGGGCACCCGGAGTCAGCACCGGAACCGTGTCCGGCGCGGTAACCAACAGCGTCACCTCGAACGCCGTGGCCGGCGCCACCGTCACGGCCGATCCCGGCGCCCTCACCGCCCAGACGGCGGCCGACGGGACGTACAGCCTCACCAACGTGCCCGCGGGCGTCTACACCCTGACATTCGCGAAGGCCGGATTCACGTCGGTGACGACCTCGAACGTCTCCGTCGTCGCCACCGGCACGTCCACGGAAGACGCGACGCTCGTTCCGACCTCCAACGTCTTCGTGGAGACCAGTTTCACGGGCAGCCCCTTGCCCGGCGGTTCCGTGACGGCCACGGCCACCCCGACGCCGCTCGACGGCTCCACGGTGACCGGCGTGACGTGGAGCCAGGTCCGCGGCGCCCCCGTCACCATCGACAACACCAGCGGAGAAACGACGTCCGTCACGCTCCCCGCGATGGCGGCCTTCAAGACCGAGCTCTTCCAGGTTATCAACGAACCTCCCATCACGGCGGCCCAGCTGCCCTCCAACGTCCCGGTGCCCCCGTCGCCGTTCCCCGCGGGGCTCCAGGACCGTTTCGGCGTCCAGGCCTTGAACCCCTTCGAGCTGGAGGAGGCCGGCACGATCGTGCTTCAGGCCTCGGTCACCACCACCTCGGGGACGTACACCCAGACCCTCGACATCCCCGCCGACGTGACCCTGCCCTGGAAGCAGAGCACCGGAATCCAAAACGTGCCGGTGAACGTGCCGGTCCTCCTGCACGGCGGCAACGGCACCGGTCCGTGGGCCTGGTCGTTGAGCGGCCCCGCGAGCTCCACGGCGGCCTTCGACAACGCGTCGGAACAGAACCCGTCCTTCACGCCCGACGTAGTCGGCGCCTACACCGTGAGCGAGTCCAACAGCGGCAATAGCTTCACCGTCTACGTGGGCACCTGGGCCGGGGCGATCACCGGCGAGAACAGCAACGGCGAGCCGCTCGCCGCGGAGTGCACGTTCCCGTCTTGCCACGGGACCGGGGCCACGGCCCCCGACGGCACGCGGATCGACAAGTTCGGCGAATGGATGGTTTCGGGGCACGCGATGATCTTTTCGCAGAACGTGATCGCGGGAGGCCACTACACCGAGAGCTGCTTCGTGTGCCATACCGTCGGGTACGACACCGACGCGGTAAACAACGGCGTCGACGACCAGTCCGACTACGCCGCCATGCTGGCCAAGTACTTCGACGACACCGCCGGCTTCTCCGCACACGGGTCGCCGATCGCCGGCGCGAACAACTACGCGGACATCCTGGCGAGCTTCCCGGACACGGCGAGGCTCACCAACATCCAGTGCGAGAACTGCCACGGCCCCAACATCGGGGCTCCCGGCACCAACCCGCACGTCAACGGCATACTCGATCCCGAGCGCATCAGCATCAACGCGGAAGTCTGCGGCTCCTGCCACGGCGAGCCGGCCCGCCACGGGCGGTACCAGCAGTGGCAGCTGAGCGGCCACGCGAACTTCGAGCTGGCGATCGAAGAGGGCGAGGACACGAACTGCGCGCGCTGCCACTCGGGCAACGGGTTCATCGTGTGGGGCCAGAAGTACGACTTCGACGGGGCCACGACCCTGGCGGCGGGCGACATCACCTGGGACAACACGTCCGTTTATCCTCAGGTGTGCGCGGCGTGCCATAATCCGCACAACGAGGGCAACCTCTCCGGCGTGCCGAACAACGCGACGGTGCGCGTCGACGGCGACACGAAGCTTCTGGTCGCCGGCTTCACGGCGATCGGCGTAGGCCGCGGCGCGGTCTGCATCACGTGCCACAACTCCCGCCGCGGGCTGCGCAACGACGTCTACGCGGCTTCGAACACGGTGTCGGGCCAGGCTCCCCACCCGGGAACCCAGGGCGACATCCTCATGGGGCAGAACGCCTACTTCGTGACGACGGGAGCGCCCAGCAAGCACGCGTACATCACCGACACCTGCACCGCCTGCCACATGGAGAAGACTCCGCCTCCGGCAGCCCTCTCCTACACCCTGGGCGGGACGAACCATACGTTCTTCGCGTCGCCCACGATCTGCGTGGACTGCCACACCTCGGTCACCGCGGATGAGGTCCAGGGGGCGACCGAGGCACAGCTCACCGACCTTCAGGCAAAGCTCAATGCAGCGGTGGAGAACCAGATCAAGGCGTTCCTCGGCAACGGCGACAACGTCGCCCTCAATACCGGCACGGACAACGTGGTCATCGCGCCGACTGACAACGTGACCGTCAGCGGGTACACCGACTCGCACGGCAACCAGGCCGCGACCGTCACTGTGAACGGAACCGACTATCTCCTGACGATCGACAGCATCCTGGTCAACGGCACCGCGTTCTCCGGCCAGGGGCCCAAGACCCAGACCATCGTCAAGGCGGGCTGGAACTTCGAGATGGCCGAGTCCGACAGCAGCAAGGGCATCCACAACCCGTCGTTCGTCCAGAACTTCCTGGCCGCTTCGATCAACCAGCTGGACGCGACGGACTTCACCGCCCTGTAAGGCCGCGCCTGCCGACGCGGCAAAACGAAGAGCCCGGCCGGGCGGGCTCCCATTCGGGGGCCCGCCTTTTTTTTCGGATCTGCCTGCCGGTACACCATGCCGAAAGTCGCCCTCCGACGGGCAGATATCGCTATCAAGTCCGTTTCTCATTAAAATCGAGAACTTTTGATTGACAGGTCGGACCAGTTCTCGTATACAGTATACGGGCCGATAGTTGGGGACTTCGGGGCACTCCCGTTTCTGCGCGGATTCCGTCGGGTGCGTTGTCCGAACGAGGCAAAACGCTTCGGGTGGTGTCGCTCCCGGGGGTCGGCATGCTCACATTCTGCGAAAGACATCTTTTTCGGAAAGGAGGTGGACGGGGTACGGCGTACGTGGTGCAAGCCACCATAGCTGAAAGAGAAGTTTTGCCACGGCCAACCAACCGGATCAGCAAAAGGAGGGAATGTTGAAAAATTCATTGAAGTTCCTGGGGATCTTCGCCCTGGCCCTTCCCCTCATGTTCCTGGGATGCGGGGACAACGGGTCGCAGGGGCCGCAGGGAATCCAGGGACCGCCGGGTGCGAGTGCGAGCGAACAGGTCGCACCCGAGTCCTGCGCAACCTGTCACAACGGAGACTTCGCCCGAAACGGCGACTCCCATCAGGCAGCCTACGATCAGTTGTATCAGGACAACGTCATCGTCGTTTCGAATCTGGCGTACTCGAACGACAATACGAGCGACATCGTGACCTTCGACATGACCAAAGCCGGCGCAGACTTCGATTGCACGCAGGCGGACTCCCTGGGTGTCTACTTTGTCGCGTACGACAACGCCACGAGGACCTTCGAAAACGACAACGCCGCCCGGCTGTCCCTGTCCTCGGGAGGGACGATGACCTATGACGGCAGCGGCGGATGCACGATCACAACCCCACAGACCGCTTTGGGAAACCTTGACAATGTGGTCGGCCTGATCGTGCTGTACGGAAGGGACGAGACGCTGGGCACGATCCCGAATTCCCGCGTCCAGCAGGACAAATACCCGTTTGCGGCGCTGCTGGAGACGGTCCCGGGCGGCATCACATACACCTCCGCCGCCAACGTTTCCGGCTGCGAGAAATGCCACATCGTGCCGTACCTGAAGCACGGGTACATCTACGGCGAAGTGAATCACGACCCCGCGAACGATTTCTACACCTGCAAGGCCTGCCACCAGGACAACGGCGAAGGCGGACATTTCGAGTGGCAGCTTTCGGTCACCGACCCGGCTCGGTGGGCCAGCTTGAACACGCAGGTTGAAGCGGGGGGCGGTGAGTTCGGCGACTACATGACGGCCGGCGAGCTCGCCCAGTACGCGTACGAGACCCGGCTCATGAACGACGTGCACATGTCGCACGCCATGGAGTTCGCGTATCCGCAGTCCATGTCGAACTGCGCGACGTGCCACGCCGGCAAGCTGGACCAGATCCTGACGGACGCCAATTTCACGGCGGAGACGTGCAAGAGCTGTCACGCAGTGACGGGCCCCGGCAAGGAGAAGCAGGCCCCCTCGCTGCAGAGCCTGTGGGACGCGGCGGGCGTTTCTTCGTTCCACCAGATCACCTCGAAATGCAACAACTGCCATTCGGTCACCGGTGGCAACACGCTCTTCAGCGAGATTCACACCGGCTACGACCCGATCATCTACGCGGATGCCGCCGGGAACAAGTATGCCGACGCCATCACCGTCTCCATCGACAACGCCTCGTTCTCCGACAACACCTACACCCTGAGCTTCAGCTTCAGTGCGTCGGGGAGTGCCGGGGGCGTAAGCTCGACGAACATCGTTCCGACCATTCTGGTCGGACTGTACGGCTTCAACACGAAGGACTACATCCAGGGTCCGCACGAATCGGATCCCCTGGGTTCGGGGCTAAGGGCGCTCGAATGGGACGGCCCGGCCGGGACGGGGAACTCTCCGTACATTACCGTAAACGGCGGGAACGTCACCGTCGACCTGTCCCAGGTGCCGCAGTGGGTTAGCTGGATCGACAACGGCACGGTACGGCGGGTGGAAATCGCCATCATGCCGACCCTGTCGAATCCGGCGTTGCCGGAGGTCGCGAAAGAACGTGAAGGACCCCCACATGGCGGGACTGTAAATCAGGACTATGTCGCGCTCAACGCGCCGTCCCGGACCTTCGACCTGACGACCAACGCGTTCGTCGACAATTACTTCGAAGGCACGAATGCGCTCGTGAAGGTCGACAACGGCTGCAACAACTGCCACGACGCGCTGGGGGTGGGCTTCCATGCTCCGGATCGGGGCGGGAACATCGTGGTCTGCCGGCTGTGCCACGTCGTGAAGGCCGGCGGATCGCATCTGGAAATGCAGTCCAGGTCGATCGATTCCTATGCCCACGCCATTCACTCGTTCCAGGAGTTCGACATCAGCAGCGTCAATTTCGACAACGCGGTGCAGGCGCTCGAGTACACCCATCATA
>CAYWOT010000031.1:0-14737 GCA_964459975.1 uncultured bacterium | reverse complement strand
TCCCCACCGTGGAGCGCGGGTTCTTGCTGACCGACTTCTGCTCGATGGAGATGGCCGGGGAGAGCCCTTCGATCGAATCGACGTCGGGCTTCTCCATCTGCTCGAGGAACTGGCGGGCGTAAGCGGAGAGGGACTCGACGTACCTTCGCTGCCCCTCGGCGTAGATCGTGTCGAACGCCAGGGACGATTTTCCCGATCCCGAGACGCCCGTGATCACCACGAGGCGGTCGCGGGGAATCTCCACGTCGATGTTCTTGAGGTTGTGCTCGCGCGCGCCGCGCACGAGGATCCGGTCCTGCGCCACGGCCGCTACCCGTTCCGGCCGGCCATTGCCGCGGCCATCCGGATGGCGGCGAGCAGGCTGCCGGGACGGGCCGTCCCCTTTCCCGCGATGTCGTAGGCGGTGCCGTGGTCGACCGACGTGCGGATGACGGGAAGACCCATCGTCACGTTGACGCCGTCCTCGAAGTGGACGAGCTTCAAGGGGATCAACCCCTGGTCGTGGGTCATCGCCACCACGACGTCGAATTCCCCCTGGTAGGCGCGGTGGAAAACGGTGTCGGGCGGGTACGGCCCCGACGCGTCGATTCCCTCGCTGCGGCAGGCGGCGACCGCCGGCGCGACCAGGGTCGCATCCTCGTCGCCGAACAGCCTGCCCTCGCCCGCGTGCGGATTTACGCCCGCCAGTGCGATCCGCGGAGCGTCCGTTCCCATCTTCGACCGGAAAAACGCGTGCGTGATCCGGACGGTGCGTTCGATCCGGGGCGCGGACAGAAGGTCGAGCGCCTTGCGCAGGGCGACGTGAACGGTCACCAGGGCGACACGAAGCTTCGGTCCCGCAAGCATCATCACCACGTCGGCGCCGCCGCACAGGTCCGCGAGCAACTCCGTGTGGCCCGGGAATGGAACGCCGGCCCGCGCAAACCCTTCCTTGGTGATGGGACAGGTGACCACGGCGTCGACGCGCCCCGCGAGCGCGTCGAGCGTCGCCGCGCGGACGTACTCCGCCATGGCGCGGGACCCCGCTTCCGACACCGCCCCGAATGGCGCTTCTTCCGGCTGCAGGGAGGAAATCGGGCGGACGGCGATCCGGCCCGGACCCGGCTCGCCGTTCGGGGTCACCTCCACCGCCCTGCCCACAACGGCGGCCGCCCTCCGCAGGATCCCCGCGTCCCCGTACACCACGGGGCGGCAGACGGCGAACACTTCCGGGGCAAGATGCGCGAGGATGGCGATCTCCGGCCCGATGCCCGCCGGGTCCCCCATCGTGACGGCGATCCGAGGCAGCTTCGTCGTTCCCACGGCGGCTCCGTCTACTTTCCCAGGCGCCGAAGGATCCCTTCGATCTGCGGGCGATGCTGCCGCTCGTGGTCCAGGATGATCCGGTGAGGCCACTCGTACAGATTCATGTCGCCGAAAAACGGGTGCGGAAACTCGGCGCTCCGAGGGTCCGCCTTGGCCAGCATCTCAAACGAAACCCGCGTCGCGTCCCGGGCCCGTTCGGCGAGGGCGAGGATCTCCTCCTTCCCGTACGAACCCGTCGGGCGGGCCGCCTCGGGAGCCTCGCTCATCCGTTCGCGGGAGCGGCCGGTTTCCCTGACACGGAGCACCGCGTCGTCGGCCGGATACGGCGGGAGCATCGCCGCCTTCTCCTTGAGCATCTTGCGGATGACCTTGCTCGCCCCGGTTTCGGCCAGGACCAGGTGTTCGAGGATCTCCGCGATCGACCACTCCCCGCGGGCCCGGTCGGAAAACTCTTCGTCGGACAGCCCGGAGATCATCGAGAGGGTCGCCTCGCGGTTTTTCTCCATGCCGTCCCACAGGTCTTTCAGTTTTGGCGGGAGCATCGTTTCCATCGTCCGTTCCGGGCCTCCGACGCGTCTCCTTGCGCCGCCCCCGTCAGAGGTGGACGTCGATCGTGGCCGCTTTTTTGAGCTCGACCAAGATCTCCGCAAACGCCCGCTCGCTGCGCCGGTTCACGAGCTCCTCCTTCAGGGCCTCCTTCACGGCGGAAAATTCGGGTAAGGTGCCCCCCCGGCGCCCGAGCACCTTGATGAGGTAGATCCCCGATCCGGAGGACACCGGCCGCGACGTCTCGCCGGTCTTGAGGAGGTGGACCTCCCGGGCGATCTCGGGGGCCAGGTCGTCGGTTTTGACGAAGTCGGACGAGACCACGGACGCTTCGGGCACGGCGGCCCCGACGAGGCGGGCCGCTTCGGCAAACGTCATTCCGGAGCGCACGGCGTCCGCCGCCTGTTGCGCGGCGATCCGGATGCGCGCGACGGCATCGGCGTTGTCGGTGCCGGCCGGAAACGGCAGATACAGCGTCTCGAGGCGCACCTCGGCGCCCTTAAGGAACCGCTCCGCGTTTTCCCGGAAGAAGGTCCGCATTTCCTCCTCGGTGACCGTGACCTCCTTCATCTTCTTCGCGCGAACGATCGCGCCGCGCTCCAGCTGCCACCGGATCCGCCTCCGATACTCCTTGGGACTTACCCCTTCCGAGGCCAGCAACTCCCGGAACTGGGCCTCCGACATGTTGTTCGATTTCACCACCGACTCGACGGCGCGGTCGACCTCCTTCCCCGAGATGGAGTCCCCGAGCTTCGCAAGTGCCTGGCGGACCAGGACCGAGTCGACCAGCGTCTCGATGCCCGCCAGAATCCGGTTCCGGTCCGTCTCCTCCCGGAGGTAGATGTCGGCGTCTCCTTCCGGAATGCCCATGTTCTCCGCGACCGATTCCCGGAACTCGGAATAGGTGATCGGCTCGTCGTTCACCACCGCCACGAGGCCGTCGACGATCCTCGCTGCCGAGGCCGTCGGCAGCGCCGCAACGAAGAGCGCGACGGCCGAAAGGGATCGAAGCTTTCCGAATCTCATCCTTGCGCTGTACACCTCCAGTCGGATTCGTTCGCAAAACGGCCAAGCGCCCGCGGAGCCCGTTGGCGCGGCGCCGAGTCTCGATTTGCTGCAGGATCCCGGGGCCGGGTCGTCTCTCGACAAGGGAGCGCCAGGCGCGGACGGACGTTCAGCGGCCCTCTTCGGGACGTTCGTCCCCGGCGGCGGGAGTCTCCTGCTCGCCCGGAGCCGCGGCGCCCGCGGCACCCTCTTCGGGCGGGGGAGTGGTCACCTGGATCTTCGCCTGTTTCTTGAGCCCCTCCACCAGGTTGTCGAACGAAGCGCGCACCGCGGTGTCCTTCATTTCGGCGGCGATCCTGTCTTTGACCTCCGCGAACGGGGGCACGCCGGCGGGCCGTTTCTCGAGCACCTGGATGACGTGGTATCCGTACGCCGTCTTCACCGGCCCCACGATCGAATTGGCCGGTGCGCCGAA
Organism: uncultured bacterium; assembly: GCA_964459975.1. Taxonomy (GTDB): domain Bacteria; phylum Desulfobacterota; class Deferrimicrobia; order Deferrimicrobiales; family Deferrimicrobiaceae; genus CSP1-8. Next base: position 11,406 of record CAYWOT010000031.1, on the reverse strand, counting down.
CACCGCCTTTTCGAATGCCTTGTCGTATCCCCCGCGTTCGATGAAACCCAGGTCCGCGGCCGTCGCGCCGGCCATTCGGGAGATCTCCATCAACTGCTTGAACGGTGTTCCTTTTTTCGCCTTGCGGGCGATGATCTCGGCCACGTCCTTTTTCGCGAAAACGATGTGGCGCACCCGGACTCTCTCCTCGGTTGCGAACTTCGCCTTGTTTTTCGCGTAATAGGCCCGCACCGCGTTGTCGGACACTGCCGCCGCCTTTTCGGAGACGTCCTTGAGCAGGCTTTCGAGAAGGATGGACTTGCGTGCCTGCTCGATCCGGTCGCGCACTTCGGGACGGCGCTCGATCCCGCGACGGAGCGCCTCCCGGAGGAGAAGCTCCCGCACGATCAGGCTGTCGACGAACTGGGCCCGGCCGGCCGGCGTCGTGACGAGGGGGCGGACGGCGGGGGGCAGGTTCCGGGCCTCCTTCTCAAACGTCGACTCGGTGATCTGGACCCCGTCCACGGTGGCGAGCACCGCGTCCGCGCTCTTTTTTTCCTGCCGCTGGCAGGCAACAAGCAAGGCGGCCGTCAAGACCGCGACAACGAGCAGTCCGATCCGCGTGCGCATGGGCCGGCCCCCCTTTTTGCGATTCAACCGCACTCCCGCGGGAAATGTTCTATGCTACCGCCCGGGAACAGCCGGTTCAACAGGTTTTTGGCCGCCGCGAGCACCTGCGGGGGCGAGTCGCCCGGCAGGCGCACCGACAGCATCTCTCCGCGCGCGAACGAATAGGTGCCCCGCTCCTTGGTCACCAGACGAGCGAGGAGCGACCGGTCCACGCCGGACCGTCCGGAAAGCGTCACGAACAACGCCCCGTTCCCCCGCTTCATCTCCCGCACCCCCGCTTGCCGCATCCGCGCCCGAAGCCGCGTGAGGTCGCAAAGCGCCTCCGCGGAAGCCGGGAGGCGCCCGAAACGGTCGAGAAGCTCGAGCTCGAGCTCGTCCGCCGAGTCCGCGGAGCGGCAGGCGGCCAACCTCCGGTAGAAATCGAGCCTCGTCCCCGCCTCGGGGATGAAGTCGTCGGGAAGGAATGCCGGGATCCGGAGGTCCAGCTCGGGCTCGTCGCCCTCGGACGCTTCCTGTCCGGAGATCTCCGCCACGGCATCGGAGAGCAGCTGGGTGTACAGCTCGTAGCCGACCTGGTGGATGTGCCCCGACTGGTCCTTGCCCAGCAGGTTCCCGCCCCCGCGGATCTCCAGGTCGTGCGATGCGATCCGGAAGCCCGACCCCAGCTCCGTGAGCTCGGCGATCACCCCGAGCCGCTGGGTCGCCTCCCGGCTTAAGGCCAGGTCCCCCGGCAGCAGGAAGTACGCGTACGCCCGGTGCCGGTCGCGGCCCACCCTTCCCCGCAGCTGGTACAGCTGGGCCAGGCCGAACCGGTGGGCCTGGCTGACGACGAGCGTGTTCGCGTTGGCGATGTCCAGACCCGCCTCGATGATCGCGGTGCACAGCAAGACGTCGGCGCGCCGCTCCGCGAAGTCCTCCATCGCCTGCGCCAGGGCCCGCTCGTCCATCTGCCCGTGGGCCGTGACGATCCTCGCATCCGGAAGGACGTCGCGCAGGAAGCCCTCCATCTCCGAAAGGGTCTCGATCCGGTTGTGCACGAAGAAGACCTGGCCGCCGCGGCGGACCTCCCGGTCGACCGCCTCCCGGATCACCTCGGCGGAAAACGGGAGCACGAAGGTCCGGATCGAGAGCCGGTCCTCGGGCGGGGTCGCAATCACGCTGATGTCGCGGATGCCGGACAGGGCCATGTGAAGCGTCCGGGGAATGGGGGTCGCCGTGAGCGTCAGGACGTCGACCGCGGTGCGCATCCGTTTCAGCTTCTCCTTGTGGGAAACGCCGAACCGCTGCTCCTCGTCGATCACGACCAGCCCCAGGTCCCGGAAGGCGACGTCCTTCTGGAGCAGCCGGTGGGTCCCGATGATGATGTCGACCTTCCCCGCGGCCAGATCCCGGACTACCTCCGCCTGCTCCCTGCGCGTCCGGAACCGCGAGAGGCTCTCCACGCGCACCGGGTACCCGGAAAAGCGCTCTCGGAAAGTCCGGTAATGCTGCTCGGCGAGAACGGTCGTGGGGACGAGGACCGCCGCCTGCCGCCCGTCCAGTACCACCTTGAACGCCGCGCGGACCGCCACCTCGGTCTTCCCGTACCCCACGTCCCCGCAGACGAGCCGGTCCATCGGCTTCTCCGACGTCAGGTCGCCGAGCACCTCCTCGATGACCTTGTGCTGGTCGGGCGTCTCCTCGTGGGCGAAGCCCGCCTCGAACTCCCGGTAGACGGCGTCGGGAGGGGCGTTGGGGGCGCGCACGGCCAGCTCGCGCCGTGCGTACAGATCCACGAGCTCCTGCGCCATCTCCAGCAGGGAGTCCCGCACCCGGGCCTTGGCCCGCTGCCACGCAGTGCCGCCCAGGCGCGCGAGCTGGGGACGGGCGTCCTCGGAGGCGATGTAGCGCTGCACCCGGCCCATCTTCTCGACCGGCACGAAGAGCCGGTCCCCCCCCGCGTACTCCAGCACGAGAAAATCCCCCTCGACGCCCGCCACGACACGCCGCAGCAACCCCCGATAGACCCCGATCCCGTGGTCGACGTGAACGGCGAGGTCGTTCACCCGCAGCTCCCGCAGCGAAAACTCCTCGAGGGGGGCCGCGGTCTCCTTCCGGCGCTTCCGCACGCGCGCCTTTTCCCCGAAGATTTCCGCCTCGGTGACCACCGCGACGCCGAGCTCGGGCAGGCGGAAGCCTCTCGCCACGTCGGAGCGGCACAGGGCTACGCCCTTCCCTTGCTCCAGGAATTCCGCGAACGATTCCGCGCGGGAAACCGGCAGGGGATACCGCGACAACAGCTCCTCCATGCGGTCGACCTGCGAAGGGGAAAGAGACGTGATGGCGAACCGGCCGCCCTTCTTCCACCACTCCTTCGCCTCCGTCACCAGCGGAAGCAACAGCCCTTCGGAGGGGGAGGAGACGGTGCGGCGGCGGATGTCGTCGTTTCCCTCGACCTCCATGCGTCCCCGCAGCGGACCGGTCCGCCGGAACGGGGTGACCTCCAGCGAATCGAAGCACAGGAGCGGAAAGCCCGCCACCGTCCGGAACAGCGCTTCCGGCGTCAGGAACAGCTCCTCCGGGCCGGGAAGCCCGTCGACCGCTTCCGCCGCCAGATAGTTTTCCTCGGCTTTCCGGAAGGCCGACGCGGCCGCGGCCTCGCACGCGGAAGAGTCGAAGGATACGACGACCGCCCCCGCGGGAAGGTACTCGAAAACCGGGGCCGCGCGGCCGTACAGCCGCGGGAGCATCGCCTCGGCGCCGTGGTACCGGATTCCCTGGCGGAGAAGGTCTGCGTCGGGGCCGGGGGCGGCGGACAGAGCCGCCCGGAGGAACTCGCCGCGCGTGATCACCTGGGTGCACGGAAGGAGGACGACCGGCCCGCCCTCCCCGGTCGTTCGCTGCGTCGCAGGATCGAACCATCGGATCGACTCGACCCGGTCGCCGTCGAGAGCAATCCGGGCGGGCAGCGCATGGGCGGGACTGTACACGTCCACGATCCCGCCCCGGAGGGAGAAATCCCCGGGATCCGAGGTGGCGGGCAGGCGCCCGTAGCCGAGCTCCGCGAGCGCAGCCGAGAGGGCGTCCCGGTCGATCTCCTGCCCCGCGGCGATCGTAAGAATCGAGGAGGAGAAGATCTCCGGCGGAACCGTCCTCGCAAGCGCCGCCTCCACCGGGCAGACGACCACGGGAGGCGCGCTCCCGTCCGCCGAGAGCCGGTACAGCGCCCGCATCCGGTCGTGCACCGCGGGAGCGTACGGGGAAAGCCGCTCGTAGGGCGCCGCTTCGACGGAAGGAAACGGAACCGCGGTTTCCGGGCCGAGATAGGAGGAAAGCTCCCGGACGGTCTCCTCGGCGTCGGCATCGGAGGGGCACAGCACGAGAATCGGTGCCCGAAGCCTGCGGTGGAGCGCCGCCGTGAGAAACGATCGCGCTCCCGGCGGGACCGAAAGCGCCTGAATGCACGGGGCCGCCCCCCGGCCCAGGGCCAGCGCGATTCGCTCGAACGACAGGATCGGCTCGGAATGCGGCATCGCGTCTACCGCGTCAGGAGACGTCCCGCGGAACGCGCAGCATCGCCTCGAGGGCGGACAGCGCCTTCTCCCGGACCTCCGGCGGCACCGTGATGACGGGAGAGAGGTTTTTCAGGGAATCCCGGACGTCCTCGAGCGTGGTCACTTTCATGTTCCGGCAGATCATCGCGCGGGACGCGAGGTGGAACGTCTTGTCCGGGTTCTCCTTCCGGAGCCGGTACAGGATCCCCATCTCGGTCCCGACCAAAAACTCTTTCGCTTCGGAGCGACGGCAGTACGCGTACATCCCGGCGGTCGACAGCACGGCGTCGGCCATCGCCGACACTTCGAGGGGGACCTCGGGATGCACCACAAGCTCGGCATCCGGGTGGGCGGCGGCCGCCCGCGTGACCGCTTCGACCGTGAGCCGCTCGTGCGTCGGGCAGTACCCGTCCCACCACGTGAGCCGCCTGCCGGACTCCTTGGCCACGTACTGCGCCAGGTTGCGGTCCGGCACGAAGAAGATCTCCCGATCTTCCGGGATCGACCGGACCACGTTCACCGCGTTGCCGGACGTGCAGCAGATGTCGGAGAGCGCCTTGACCCGCGCGGAAGTATTGACGTACGCAACCACGACGGCCTCCGGGTGAGCCTCCCGGTAAATGCGCAGATCGTCCGCCCCGATCATGTCGGCCATCGGGCAGCCGGCCTCGAGCCGCGGCAGGAGCACGGTCTTGGCGGGCGAGACGATCGCCGCGCTCTCCGCCATGAAGTGCACGCCGCAGAAGACGATCACGTCGGCGTCGCACCGCGCCGCTTCCTGGCTCAAGGCCAGGGAGTCCCCGGTGATGTCCGCGATCTCCTGGATCTCGTCCCGCTGGTAGTTGTGCGCGAGCATCACTGCGTTCCGTTCCCGAAGGAGCTCCCGGATCTCGCGCTGTAGCCGGTCGTGGTTCGTCACCTCTAGTCCTTCTCCTTGCGCAGGGCGCGCGACAGCAGCTCCGCGACCGCCGCCCGCGCGTCCTTTCCGTCGTGGAGGATTAGATGCACCTGTTCCGAGATCGGCATCGACACTCCCGTGCGCCGCGAGAGATCGACCGCGGCGTGCGCGGTCGGGACTCCCTCCGCGACCATCTTCATGCCGGCCAGGATGTCGGCGATCCTCTCGCCGCTCCCGACGCGCATCCCCACGGTCCGGTTGCGCGAGAGGTCCCCCGTACACGTCAGAACGAGATCGCCCAGTCCGGAAAGCCCGGAGAAGGTCCGCGGGTCGGCGCCGAGACGCGCGCCGAGGCGGGAGATCTCCGCCAGGCCGCGGGTGATGAGCAGGGCGCGGGCGTTGTGCCCGAAGCCGAGTCCGTCCGACATTCCGGCCGCGATCGCCATGACGTTCTTGAGCGCCCCGCCGAGCTCGATCCCCGCGACGTCGGTCGAGGCGTAGACGCGGAACCGGCTCCCCGAAAGCGCGGCCTGGAGAGCCGTCGCGACGCGCAGGTCGTCCGCCGCCACGGTCGCTCCGGAAGGCATCCTCCGGCCGACCTCGGCGGCGAACGTGGGCCCCGACAGCACGGCGGTCCGGGCCCGGGCGCCGGGAAGCACCTCGCCCAGGACCTGCGTCATCCGCAGGAGCGTCCCGGCCTCGAGCCCTTTGGCCAGGGACACCACGGACGCGTCCGCAGCGAGGTGCGGGGTACACCGCTCCGCCACGCCGCGCAGGTGGCGGGACGGGACCGCCACGGCCACGATCGTGCGCCCGACGAGCGCCTCGCCCAGGTCCGTCGTCGGCCGGACGCTCTCGGGCACGGCGATCCCGGGGAGGAATACCCGGTTCTCCCGCTCCCTGCGGATCGCGTCGCAGATTTCCGGCTCGCGCACCCAGAGGGAGACGTCCGCGTGCCGCTCGGAGAGCATCGCGGCGAACGCCGTCCCCCAGGACCCGCCGCCTACGACCGCGATCCGCTTGCCGCCGTCCCGCACCGGCGCCTACTCTTCCTTTTCCGCGAGGCGGGCAAGGGATGCGACCCGTTCGTCGTCCCCCATCCCGATCAGCCGAACCCCCTGCGTGTTCCGGCCGCTGACCCGGATGTCCGCGACCGGCATCCGGATGATCTTCCCGCCGTCGGTGACGAGCATCACGTCGTCCTCCTCCGACACCTGCGCCACGCCCAGGACCGCGCCGGTCTTCTCGGTGACCTTCAGCGTAATGACTCCCCGGCCGCCCCGGGACTGCACGCGGTACTCCTCGACCGCCGAGCGCTTCCCGTACCCCTTTTCGGTCACGGTGAGCATCGTTCCCTGAGGCCTGAGAATCTCCATCCCCACCACCTCGTCCCCGTCGCCCAGGGCGATCCCGCGCACGCCGACCGCGGCGCGCCCCATCGCGCGCACGTCGGCCTCGCGGAAGCGGATCGACATGCCGTGCCGCGTCGGAAGAAAGACGTCGTGCTCTCCGCCCGTGATCTCCGTTGCGATGAGCGAATCGCCCTCGTTCAAGCCCAGCGCGATGATCCCGCCGGACCGGGGCCGGGAGAACTCCATGAGGTCGGTCTTCTTCACCACGCCCTTCGCGGTGGCCATGACGACGAACTTCCCCTCGGTGAACTCGCGCACCGGGAGGATCGCGGAGATCTGCTCGCCCGGCGACAGCGAAAGGAGGTTGACGATCGCCTTCCCCTTCGACGCGCGCCCGGCCTCGGGAATCTCGTGGACCTTGAGCCAGTGCACCCTTCCCGTGTTCGTGAAGAACATGATGTGGGTGTGCATCGTGGCGACGAAGAGCATGGAGACGAAATCCTCCGCCTTCGTCCCCATTCCCACTTTTCCGCGGCCGCCGCGGCGCTGCGTCCGATACAAGCTGATCGGGTTGCGCTTGATGTAGCCGGAGTGCGAGACCGTGACCACCATCTCCTCGTCGACGATCAGGTCTTCGATCCCCAGTTCCCGCACCTCGCTGACGATCTGGGAGCGCCGCTCGTCCGCGTATCCTTCGCGGATCTCCCGGAACTCCTGCGCGATCACCCGGAGCAGCTCCGCTTCCTCGGCCAGGATTTTTTTCAGCTGCGCGATCTCCCTGCGCACCTCCTTGAGCTCATCGAGGATCTTCTGCCGCTCGAGGCCGGTCAGGCGCTGCAGCCGCAGATCGAGGATCGCCTGCGCCTGAACGGAGGAAAGGGCGAAGCGCTTCTCGAGCCCTTCCCGCGCCTCCTTCGGATCCTTCGACCCGCGGATCAACTGGATCACGGCGTCCAGGTGGGAAAGCGCGATCTTGAACCCTTCCAACACGTGGGCCCGGGCTTCCGCCTTCCGAAGGAGAAACAGGGAACGCCGCGTGACCACCTCCCGCCGGTAGGCGAGGAACTCCTCGAGCGTCTGCTTGAGCGTGAGCGTCCGGGGCTGGTTCTGGACGATCGCCAGCAGCTGGACGCCGAAGGAGACCTGAAGCTGCGTGAGCTTGTACAGGTTGTTCAGGACGACCTTCTTTAGCTCGATCACCACCCGCGTTCCGTCGCGGTCGGACTCGTCGCGCAGGTCGGCGATCTCCTCGATCTGCCGGTCCCGGGCCAGCTCGGCGATCCGCTCCAGGAGCCGCGCCTTGTTCACCTGGTACGGGATTTCCGTGACGACGATCGACTCCCGGTCCCCCTTCTTCGCCTTCTCGACGAAGGCCCGGGCGCGGATCTGGACATTGCCCTTCCCCGTCCGGTACGCCTCCCGCACGCCCTCGAGGCCGTAGAGAATGCCTCCCGTGGGGAAGTCGGGGCCGGGGACGAACCCCATCAGCTCGTCCACGGTGATCTCCGGGTTTTCGATCAGGGCCAGCAGGGCGTCGACCACCTCGCCCATGTTGTGCGGCGGAATCTGTGTGGCCATCCCGACGGCGATCCCCGAGCTGCCGTTGACGAGGAGGCCCGGAATCCGGGCCGGGAGAACCCGAGGCTCGACAAGCGATCCGTCGTAGTTCGGCGCGGTCTCGACCGTCTCCTTGTCGAGATCGGCCAAAAGCTCGGCGGCGATCTTCGCCAGGCGCACTTCCGTATACCGCATGGCGGCGGCGGAGTCGCCGTCCATCGACCCGAAGTTTCCCTGCCCGTCGACCAGCGGATACCGCAGCGAGAATTCCTGGACCATTCGCACGAGGGCGTCGTAGACGGCCGTGTCGCCGTGCGGATGGTACTTGCCGATCACGTCTCCCACGATGCGGGCGGACTTCTTGTAGGGCTTTCCGTACTCGTTGCCCAGCTCGTGCATCGCGTAGAGGATGCGGCGCTGGACAGGTTTCAGGCCGTCGCGCACATCGGGCAGGGCCCTCCCGACGATCACGCTCATCGCGTAATCGAGATAGCTCTGGCGCATCTCGTCCTGGACGGTGCGGCCTACGGCCTGCTTGGCGAAGAGGTCCATCTCGTTCCCTTGCGCTCCCGGTTGGACTGGAGTCTCGGCGGATCGTGCCGGCCAAAACGTTTCATTTTATCACGGAAAAGGAAGCGGGAATTCCCGCGAAAGAAGGGACCGCGGCGCGACGCGCCGTCACGGCGTCGGCCGGGCCGCCGCCACGAAATCTCCCTCGAATTCGCCGACCGGCCGCCCGTCGCACGTAAGTTGCGAGACCACGTGGATCCGGCCGCGGTTCTTCCGCCGGAGCGTGCCGACGAACCTCGCCCAGCCCGCCGGGTCGGCGATGCCCGAGGCCGCCATGAACGTTCCGGTGATCGGAAGGTCGAACCGCATCGCGTGTCGCTGGATCACGATCTCGGGCGACAGGTCCGCCTCGCGCAGCCGCAGGTGAACGAGCGCCCAGGCGGACAGGATCGCCACCGCCGTCGCGCTGCCTCCGAAGACGGTATCCCGATGATTGATGTTGGGCTCCAGGGGCGCGGACAGCCGCACCCCATCGGATCCCGCCGCCACGACCTCGACGCCCATGGCCTTCGAGAGGGGGATGTGCTCGTAAAGGTACGCGCGCAGGGCCTGCTCCTGCGTCATGGCCCGCCCCTCCCGCCGGCTCCGTCGTCCGGCGCCGGCATCCGCTCCCGCAGCGTGCGTTCGAGCGCGGCGCCGTCGAGCGCCACCTCGGCGCCGTCCACCGTCATCGAGACCGCCCGTCCCCTCATCCGTTCCAGCATCCACTCCGCGATCGGCCGGGTCCGCACGCCGTCCTCCAGGGCAAGCGCCACGACGAGAATCGTCGGGACGTCGCGGGTCGGATCCTCGACGTGGGCCAGGTAGGTGAGCCTGCCCCCGCCCGGGATCTCGACCTCGTCTCCGGGCGTCACCGTCCCTCCGGCGCCGAAAAACGCGAACGCCGGGGAGACGTCGTGGCTTCCGAACTCGATGATTGCCGTCACCGATTCCTCCGGGATTTCCCGACGACGGGGGCGCCGGGGAGAACGCGACCTAGCGTTTCTTGACGTCGACGACCAACCCGGTCCGCTCCCGGTTCGCCTTCCGTACCTTCTCGAGGTCGGCGCGGTCCGCCGGCCCTTTGCCGCGAAGCGCGGCGAACGCCTTCCGATCGAGGTCGCGGCCGTCCCCTAAGCCGCGGACTTCCAGGTCGACCCGGCCCGCCTCCGCGGCAACCTTGACCGGCCGGTCGACGACCGCAACCGGCGTTCCGTTCGCGACCATCGCGAACAGTTGTGGGATGTCTTTCTCATACAAAAGGGACGCAAGCGTTGCCGCCGGGAGCGCCGTTCCAAAGGGACAAACCATCCGTTCTCCCCACCGCAAAAAAAACGAGGGGCCGGGACATCCCCCGGCCCCTCGCACCGACCCGTCGGGCGCCCTACTTCTTCTGCTGCAAATGGAACATCTTCTCGGTCTTGGCGGCGGCTTTCTGGGCTTCCGCGGCCGCCTGCTCGGCCTTCTCGGCCGCGGCCTGGGCCTTGGCCGTATTTTCGCCGGCGCGGGCCGCTTCCTCTTTGGCCTGGCTCGCCATGTCCATGGCCTTTTGCGCCATGTTCTTGGCGTCCTGGATCGCCATGCGGTCGGCCTTGCCCATCTCGACATCCTTGGAGAGCTGGTCGAGCTTCGCGTTGATCCCGTTCACCTGCGTCTCGATGCGCCCGATCCGTTCGGAGAGCGGATCGACCTGCGATTTGACATAGGCTTTGGTCGCGCACCCGGTCGCAAGCGCCAGCGCGGCCGACACGATCACAACCGCAAGCTTTCTCATACGGTGTCCCCTCCTCGAGCGGATGGATTTGGAATTACTGATGCCATCATCCGGCAAGAGGTTGCCTCGCGCAATCCCCTTTTTCGTACCTCCTTCCAACTTTTTGCCGATTCCCCGCCGCCTTTAGGGAGATCCGCCGCGAACAGGAAACTCGCACGCACGGCATTTCACCAAATTACTGGCTCTTCGTCGATCGTGCATCGTTCGCGTCGTGGACCTCCGGGGGAAAACGGAACCGGGGAGTGCCGTGAAGGACGTTTCTGCCGCATATGAATCCGCCCGTTCGCCTTTGATGGGAGCGATCCGCGTTCATCGGTTCGGCGGAATCGAGGCCATGGCGTACGAACTGGTGCCGTGTCCGGTCGCCGGCACGGGGCAGATCCTCGTCCGGGTCGCGGCGGCCGGAGTCGGCCCCTGGGACGTCTGGGTGCGGTCCGGAAAGAGCGCGATCCGCCAGGCCCCGCCGCTGGTCCTCGGGTCCGACTTGTCCGGCGTTGTCGAGGAAGTCGGTCCGGCGGTCTCGGGCCTGCGTCCCGGCAACGAGGTCTTCGGGGTGACCAATCGCCGGTTCACCGGAGCGTATGCAGAGTATGCGGTCGCAGACGCCGCCATGATCGCGCCCAAGCCCCGGCGGCTCACCCACCCGGAGGCCGCGTCCGTCCCGGTCTGCGCGTGCACGGCATGGCAGATGGTCTTCGATCACGGGCAGGTCGACGGGAGCAAACGGGTGCTGGTGCTGGGCGGCGCCGGCAACGTCGGCGCGTACGCCGTCCAACTGGCGAAGCACGCGGGAGCCCGGGTCGCCGCTGCCGCCTTTCGCCGTGACGCGGAGTACGTCCGCAGCCTTGGCGCCGACCGGGTGTTCGACGCGCGGGCGCTCGGTTTCGAGCGGCAGCCCAACGACATCGACGTCGTGATCGACACGATCGGCGGGGAGATGCAGAATCGGTCGCTTTCCGTTCTCAAGGCCGGCGGAGTCCTCGTCTCGTCGGTCGCCCCGCCCGACCGGGCCCGGGCCGAGCGGCACGGCGTCCGGGGTGTTTTCTTTCTGGTCGCCGTCACCTCCAAAGGACTGGCCCGCATCGCCGACCTCGTCGACTCCGGAGGTCTGGCGGCCCACGTCGGCGAGGTGGT